>NZ_JABUZD010000121.1:0-5382 GCF_014897875.1 Halomonas sp. 3A7M | reverse complement strand
GGGTGAGGAGGAGTCCATCCCATTGGGTAACGAATCTCGCGAGGGACGAGCAAACGAGGCACCCGCGGATAGTGTTTTATGCAGGCACAAACCGCAGTGCTACACCGTTGTTGCACCAGCGCAAGCCGGTAGGCTCTGGACCATCACCAAAGACATGACCTTGATGACCGCCGCAGTGCGCGCAGTGATATTCTGTGCGTGGCCACACCAGTTTGAAATCCAACTTGCTTAACAAATGGCCCTCAACATGCTCGAAAAAACTGGGCCAACCGGTGCCAGAGTCATACTTCATCGCGCTGGTGAAAAGTACAAGATCGCACCCAGCACAGCGGTACTCACCTTCCCCAACCTCTCCGTCCAGTGGGCTTGAAAAGGCGCGCTCAGTTCCCTCTTCGCGGAGCACGTAGAAGGCTTCATCAGTCAGGCGTTCACGCCATTCATCTTCGCTTAATTCAAGCTTTTCAAGGCCAGGGGCTGCTTTAAGGTCTAATCGCGGAAAGCCAAACGAGACGCCAGGAAGAACACCTGCCAATCCGGTTAGTCCAGCAAGCCCCAAAAAGTGACGACGCTTCATTTGCGCATTCCCCCTTAACACGTCAAGGACATAGACATAAAAACGGGACGGCGCCTTAGCACCATCCCGTTTTGACTACTTGACTGTCCAAACGTTCGATTAGTTATCCAAACATTCGACAACCTTTACCCTATCGTACATATCAGGTTAACTGCGGACCCGCCTTGATAATTGCCTCGTTAACACCTTCAAACTTCTTAAAGTTATCAACGAATTTGGTGGCAAGGTCTTGCAGGTGACGATCGTAGGCATCTTGGTCAGCCCACGTTTCGCGAGGATTGAGCAGGCTAGAGTCGACACCCGGCACCGCTACAGGCACTTGAAGGTTAAGGCCATCGATGTGCTGGGTTTCAACATCACGCAGCACGCCGGACTGAATAGCACTGATGATGGCGCGAGTAGTCGGAATAGAGAAACGTGAGCCACCTTCGCCGTAGGCACCACCTGTCCAACCGGTGTTGACGAGATAAACCTGAGCATCTTTTTTATCTACCCGCTTGATCAACAGATCGGCGTATTCACGCGCAGGGCGCGGGAAGAATGGCGCACCGAAGCAGGTAGAGAATGTAGCAGCCAAGCCTTCAGATGAACCCATTTCGGTAGAGCCCACTTTCGCAGTGTAGCCTGACAAGAAATGGTACGCGGCGGCTTCTTTGGAAAGAATCGATACGGGCGGCAATACGCCAGACATATCGCAGGTCAGGAAGACGATAGCGTTAGGCTCACCAGCCAGGTTCTCCGGTACACGCTTTTCAACGTGCTCTAGCGGATAGGCGGCACGAGAGTTCTGGGTCAGGCTATCGTCGGCATAATCCGGCTCGCGACGATCGTCAAGTACAACGTTCTCCAGTACGGTACCAAACTTAATCGCGTTCCAGATAACCGGCTCGTTCTTCTCAGAAAGGTCGATACATTTAGCGTAGCAGCCACCTTCCATGTTGAAGACGATACCGTCGCCCCACGCGTGCTCATCATCGCCAATCAGGTAGCGCGCTTGGTCAGCGGAAAGCGTGGTTTTACCCGTACCTGAAAGACCGAAGAACAGGCAGGTTTCGCCGTCTTCACCAACGTTTGCAGAACAGTGCATCGGCAGAACGTCAGCTTCTGGCAACAAGTAGTTCTGCACAGAGAACATTGCTTTCTTCATTTCACCGGCATAGCGCATACCAGCAATCAATACTTTGCGCTCGGCAAAGTTAATAATGACACAGCCATCAGAGTTGGTGCCGTCGCGGCTGGGGTCACACTCAAAGCCCGCGGCGTTTAGAATCGTCCACTCATCTTTAACTGCTGTGTTGTATGCCTGCGGGCGCACAAACATGGTGCGGCCAAACAGGTTTTGCCAAGCCGTTTCTGTGGTAACACGAACGGGCAAGTAGTGTGTGTTATCACTGCCGACATGCAGTTCGGCTACGAAGTGCTCACCGCTACCCAGATAGTCTTCTACACGTGCCCACAGCGCTGAAAATTTCTCAGCATCAAACGGGCGGTTCACGCTTCCCCAGTCGATGCTATCGCGAGTAGAGGGCTCGTCGACGATATAGCGATCTTTCGGTGAACGCCCTGTGCGCAGACCGGTGTTTACCACCAGCGCACCGTTAGCCGACAGGCGGCCTTCACCACGGGCCACGGCGCGCTCGATCAGTTCGGCGCTGCTAAGATTAACGTGGGCTTGGGGAGCGGCTTGAGTCGTGGTCATGTCGATTCCTGGGTCTCGAATTTACCGGGCGTCAACGACGCCTTGAGAAATCATCTCAGCCGCTTATTGTTTCCAATACCATGGGCTGAGTGCGCTGAAGTCCGGCGCATTATGGCAAAAAGAAAGCCCCCAGGAAACGGGGGCTTTCATCAAATATCTTGTAGTTAAACTACTACAATGACACTACATTTTGTGTTGCAGCGCAGTATATTTTCAAACAACCGTTCGGCAGGCATCCTATAGGCTTTGCTATGACTAGCGCGGTACCTATACGACTTCAATACTCATGCCATCATCTGCGACTACACAATCAATGAATCACCGGGGGTGGCGCGTCCGGATTTTCTAATAAAATTTCAATCTCTGCTGCTGTGTAGTGATATTTCGTGTGGCAAAAGTGGCATTGCGTATCGATTGCGCCTTCTTCACGCAAAATATCGCGCAGTTCCTGTTCGCCAAGCGTGTACAACGCATGACTCATTCGCTCCCGCGAGCAGGTGCAACCAAAGCGTAGTGCTTTCGGCTCGAACACTCTAACCGTCTCTTCGTGATAGAGCCGATACAGCACTTCGCGCTGCTCCAGCCCCAGCAGCTCTTCAGCCTTAATGGTTTCAGCGAGATGAACGCTGCGCTCCCAAGCATCAACATCTTGATTTTGTGAGGCATCGGGCAGGCGCTGAAGCAGCAGCCCACCTGCACGCTCGCCGTCAGCCGCGAGCCAAAGGCGTGTTGGCAACTGTTCTGATTGGCCAAAGTAGGCTTCTAGGCAGCCCCCCAAGGTAGCGTGATCAAGCGCAACAATACCTTGATATCGATGCCCTTCCCTTGGATCTAGGGTAATCACAATTTGGCCTTCACCCACCAGCTCTCGGAAACTGGCATGTTCGCTGGGCAGCACAGCGTCTTCCGCGATTCGCGCGATCGCACGCAGCTCACCACCGGGGTTGGACTCGGCCATTAAGAGTGCAAGCGAGCCTCGTCCACGCACTTCAATGCTTAAGGTGCCGTCTAGTTTTACCGTGTCCGTTAGCAAAGCGACCGCCGCCAGCAGCTCACCCAGCAATTCATTAACCGCTGGTGGATAGGCGTGACGGTCTAACACCTCATGATAGGCAGTGCTGAGCGTGACGATTTCACCACGCACGTTGGTTTGGTCAAACATAAAACGTTGGATTTGATCAGACATAAGGAAACCGCCGGAGAAGTAGAGAGAAGGCTTACCGCCATGACGAATAAATGCGTGTTTAATCGCCCTGTTGGCGCTGGAAGCGCTGGATATCACGCCGTTGTTTTTTATCAGGGCGTTTGAGTGGGTGCTGCATGGCTTCATTGATGAGACGACGAGCTTCAGCTTCTTTGGCTCGACGTTGCACGCTTTCCTCGGTTTCAGCGTAGAGCTTACGCGCTTCTGGCGCGCCGCGACGCTGGTCGGAAAGCGAAATCACTTCCACCTCAAAAATATCCCACCCTTGGGGAACGCGAATAAGCGCCCCCAGCTCGACATTTTTGCTGGTTTTGACGCGGCCACCGTCATAGTGAACTTTACCGCCTTCTATCGCTTTTTTAGCCAGGGCACGGGTTTTGAAAAACCGTGCGGCCCATAGCCACTTATCCAAGCGAACGCTGTCGCTCATTAACGCTCTCCTCGCTGCCCTGGCAGGTTATCTGGCAGCAGTTGGGCAAACCGGTCTAGGGCAATAAACTCCTGCAGTTCTTTTTCAGGCCGCTGGCTATTTGGCTGCTTAATACCCAGTAAGTGTTTAATACCAAACTCACGGGCACTTTCGAGTACGCGTGCGTTATCATCGATAAACAGCGTACGCGCTGAATCAAACGGTTCTCGCTCTTGAAGCGCAAACCAGAAAGCCTGCTCCTCTTTTGCAGCCCCCACATCTTCTGATGAGATGATGGCGTCGAGGTAGTTTTCCAACCCTGTCAGCGGTAATTTTAGCGCGAGGCTGGCACGGTCTGCGTTGGTCGCTAGAATGACACGGGGGTGGGTTTGCTTCAGCCAGGTTAAAAAGTCTAGTGCGTCACTACGCAGGCCTATCAAGTGCTGTACTTCGCGTTTCAGCGCCACGATATCCACCCCAAGTTCGCGGCTCCAGTACGCAAGGCTGTACCAGTTCAGCGTGCCCTGTTCACCGATAATGCGCGCACGCAGCGCTTCTTGGCTCGCTGCGTCTAGCTGATGAAGCTCAACATAGCGTTTTGGCAGGTGCTCTAGCCAGAAATGGCTATCGAAGTGCAGATCCAGCAGCGTGCCATCCATATCGAGTAGGACAGTATCAATCTCGCGCCAATCAATCATTGCCGCTCCAGTATGAAAGAGTAAGCATGCTATTGTAGCGTAACCCGTTTTTTGCAGCCACGGAGGCATGATGTCACTCCACGACGCTTCAACAGGCAATACCCCACATGACTACCTGAAAAAGCCGCAAATCTTGGCGCGAACCAACGTCGCCAAAAGCCGTTTATTCCAGATTGAGTCGCTTGACTTGCGCTTTTCTAATGGTGAAGAGCGCCAGTTTGAACGTTTAACCGGCGCAGACCGAGGCGCGGTAATGATTATTGCCATGCCCGATCCAGAGCATGTACTGCTTATTCGTGAATATGCGGCGGGCTTTGAAGATTATGTGCTGACGTTGCCAAAGGGGCTAGTTGATCCCGGCGAAGATATTGTCACTGCAGCCAACCGCGAGCTAATGGAAGAGTGCGGCTTTGGCGCGCATCGCATTGAACCGCTGGTGGAGTTATCGCTTGCGCCTAACTATATGCGCCACCGCATGCAGGTACTCATCGCCACCGATCTTTATCCCAAGCGCCTGCCGGGCGACGAGCCAGAGCCGTTGATTGTCGAAACCCATGCCATTGAAGAACTGCCGGCACTGCTATTACGTGACGACTTCCACGAAGCCCGCGCCATAGCCGCGCTCTATATCGCAAGGGATAAGCTACGCGAAGAGAAACGTAATAACGCAATGGATTTGTTGTAAAGCCGCGCTGCTTTTGCGGGTGCGCTGACGCTTACACCGCACTACAAAACCTAAGGACTCAATAAGTTATGTAGCGCGTATATGGACTCCTCCTCGTCTGCAAGCACAAAAGG
>NZ_JABUZD010000017.1:0-48986 GCF_014897875.1 Halomonas sp. 3A7M | reverse complement strand
TGGGTTAGAAGTGCTTCCGGGGGCCGGTCTCACGGATTCAGGTTGATTTAAGCCAGCGCTTCACAGTTGATGGATGGATATTCTCCAATTCAGAGTATATCGGGATAAGGGTTTGCAGAATGTTCTTAGGTCCATGACCATCGAGATACATGGAGATGCAAGCTTTCACAGCCTCAGCACGTTCAGGAATCAACGTCCCATCGGTCTGAAGCCAGAAAGGATTAAATTTCTTGATGCTCTGACCGGAGCGCGCTTTCCTGCGCTTACTCTCATAGGCCGCAGAAATACGCCTTGATAAATTGCGACTATATTCGTTTGCTTGCTGAGCCTTGCCCACCAGTACATAGATCAAAGAAGAATTCGACTGTAGGACTTCTTTCGAATAGATTTGTTGATCCTCAAGAGTAACAATGATCACTCCCTTAGATGTAATGCTGTTGACCAGCGAAACCATATCTATAGCATCCAGGCGTCCCAGGCGGTCTATGGCTTCCACAAGGATAAAATCACCAGCATTGATCTTGCCTAGATCAATTGCATCTAGAATGCGTCCTAGGCCATGTTTCAGATGATCACCTGAGAAACCGCTACGCCCCAGATCCTGCTGTGACAATGCCGATAACTGAACATCTGGGTTCCTTGATAGCCAATCGCTTACCATGGCTTGTTGCCGTTCAGTAGTGGACCCAGCACCTTGCTGGGCTGAGCTGAAACGAACATAGGAGATTGCTTGAGGCATGATGAAATACTTTTAGCTATGATTCATCATATGTTAGCACCCTTCCAACTCGTTGCCGCCATGAACCCCTGCCCCTGTGGACACTTGGGCGATCCGCGTCAGCGCTGCCAGTGCAGTTCCAGTCAGATTCAGCGCTATCAGGCACGGCTTTCTGGCCCGCTGCTAGACCGCATTGACCTGCAAGTGGAAGTGCCCGCCCTGCCGCCCGAGCAGCTTACCGCCCAAACTCAAGGCGAACCTTCCAGCGCCGTGCGCGAGCGAGTGATGGCCGCCCGAGAGCGCCAAATGGCGCGAGGCGCACTCAACAGCCAGCTAAGCGGCAAAGCCTTAGAAGCCGCCTGCGCGCTGAACGATGAAGAGCGCGCCTGGTTGGCAGGCGTGCTGGAAAAACTCAAGCTCTCTGCCCGTGCTTACCACCGCGTCCTGCGGGTCGCGCTTACCCTGGCCGATCTGCAAGGCGAACCCAAGCCTACCCAGCCGCACTTTATCGAGGCGATCGGCTACCGGCAGTTGGATAGGCTGTTGAAAGGTGCCTAGCGATGGTGATTGGCCATTACATCGACAAGCCGTTGGCATAGGGCGTCGAGCTTTCCACCCGTCGCTTCATCCTTGAGCGCGCCTGACTCGTTAAACGCACTGCCTGCCTTCGGCAATGATAGTGGCTGCGGCAGTACGGTCAAACTCAGATTGGCCAACAATTGCTGTCCAAGGGGCAATGCTCGAATACCGCCCAGCCCACCAGGGGATGCCGCTACCAGCGCAGCCCACTTACCGGCAAATAACTTGAGCCCCGGCGTATCCTGGTAGGGTCGTGACAGCCAGTCCAGTGTGTTTTTCAGCAGCGGTGTGATAAAGCCGTTGTACTCTGGCGAAGCGATCATCACTGCTTGGTGATCGGCCAGTATTTCGCGTAGCTTCAGTACATTATCAGGCATGCCCTGGGCTTCAATATCTTCATCGAACAGCGGGCAAGGGTAGTCTTTTAAATCGATAAAGGTAGCCTTTCCACCCAAGGCCTCAATGCGCTTGGCGGCAAGCTTCGCGAGCTGTTTGTTAAGCGAACCTTCACGGGCACTGCCCGCTAATACGAGAACTTTTGCTACTGATGATGCCATTACCATTTCCTCTTTATAAGAACGTGTTTGAAAGCCTCACCATTTAACATTTGTGTCTTTTGAGCAAGGCGTTTTTTGCTGATGAGCGGCTAGGCTCGATATGCAAGCTTGCCGCCATTAAAACGTCTGCACGCTGTCATTCAACTTTCACTATTACGGGTGAAAATTAGCAAAAGCTGAAACTGCTCTACTTTTTCTTCCTAAATAGTGAAACCGTGATGACTAAGCCGTTACTAGCGACCGCCCTATTCGCCTTTGTATTTACCAGTGCGGCGCACGCCCAGCAGGATTTTAGCGCCACATTGTCCGGCCATGCCCAGCTACCCGGCAGCAGCTTTGTGGCGGCGCCTTCCGGCGCCGCTGAGCACTACAACGTTTCAGGCCGTTTTACTGGCCCAGAGGGCCGTGCTGAGCAGTTGTATACCAACATGCAAGCCACCGGCTTAGCGCTACCCTTCCCCAGCCAGCCATTGCAGGGGTTTTCAGGTATTCGCTCGTTAGGCGATGATCGTTTCTTGGTATTAACCGATAACGGCTTTGGCTCCAAAGCCAACTCCTCTGACGTCATTCTGATGTTTAACATCATAAAGACTGACTGGGACACCGGGCGTGTCATCATCGAGGAGACCGTTCAACTATCGGACCCAAACCGCAAAGTGCCCTTCCCGATTATGAATGAAGCCACGCCTGGTCGCTTTTTAACCGGCGCTGATTTCGATATTGAATCGATACAGCCGGTGGGCGATAGCTACTGGATTGGCGATGAGTTCGGCCCCTGGATTATCCAGGTCGATAATCAGGGTGAAGTGCTGCAAGTGCTGGCCACTAACCCTAGTGGAACGCTGATGCGCTCACCAGACAATGCCTTTGCCCTCACCCCGAACCCTGGCGCGTCTCTCGCTGATGAGGTGGTAGTGTTTCGCTCCGGCGGCTATGAAGGCATGGCGCTCTCCGAAGACCAAACAACGCTCTATCCCTTGCTGGAAAAACCGATCTGGGACAGCAACGCCAACGCCCCGGAAACGATTGATGGCACCCCCGTGTTAAGAATGTTCGAGCTCGATACTGAAACCGGAGAATGGGGCGACACAACCCGCTACTACCCCTTGGAGTCAGCGGATCATGCGATTGGCGATTTCAACCTCATTGGCGGAACACGTGGCCTGATTATCGAGCGTGATAGTCGCCAGGGCGACCCGCGAGAAGCGTGGGCAGACAACCCCGCTGAGTTCAAACGTATCTACCTCATCGACCTCGACCGTACAGACGAGCAGGGAGTGCTTGAGAAAATCGCCTATATAGACCTGATGAACATCCAGGATCCAGATGGCATCGCGCCCCGCGGCACGATCAACGGCACCTTTAACTTTCCCTTCGTGACCATTGAGAATGTCGATCGCGTCGATGAGAGCACCATCGTGGTCGCCAATGACAACAACTACCCTTTCTCGATTGGCCGCCAGCAAGGACGCGCTGATGATAATGAGCTGATACTGCTCGATGTGGAGGACTTTCTGAACGCTCAGTAACGAAACTCAGTAGCGAAAATAGGCCTGAGGCAGGGCGCGCGCAAGCGCCCTAGCCTCAGCTTGCTCCTCCCAGTGCTTTAAACATTTACGTTATTGCCCACGCTCAACAACGTTGTCTACGAAACCATCCAGAGCTTCAAACAACACTTCACGAATGGGATCGGCCTCGTTAACTAAGTGGTGCCGTGCTTCTGGGTGGCGGTGGACCTCGGCATTGGGAAACTTCTCCTCCAACACCGCCAAATTCCACTCCCAATCGACGGTAAGATCTTGCTCACCCTGTAAAATAAGCGTCGGCAGCGGGTTAGGTTCCAACGCTAGCAAACGCGGCATCCAACGCCGCATCGCGGTTATCCAGGCGACGCTTAAGCGTTCCGGTTGCAGCGGGTCTTGGTCACGTAGGAACGCCGTAAACTGCTCATCGGTGGAGTTGGGGCGATACTTACGTGGTAGCTCCTTTAGAAAAGGGCTGGCAATCAGGTGCAGCCAACTAGACTGGCTCCAGCGCCAGGGGCGTACCAATGGCGCTAGCAGCACAATACCGGCCCAGCCTGCCGTTTCACGACGAGTGAGCGCGTCAGTCGCCAAGATGGCCGCCCCCGTACTCTGCCCAACACCTAGCCACGGCGTAGGGGCCATGCCCTGGCATTGTAATGTTGCCTGTAAATGCGCAAGGCAGTGCTGATAGTCGTCAAAATCGTCAATATCAGCGCGTGGGCCGCTGGAAAGACCGTGACCAGGAAGATCCCACAACACCACTCGCCACCCTTTGGCCAGCAGGCAGCCGAGCAAATGGCGGTAAAGGCCTAAATGGTCAAAGTAACCATGAATCACAAACGCAGTGCCCGTGGGCACAGGCGGGCTCCATACTTGGCACCACAGAGCAAAGCGTCCAGTATCAATAAATCCCGCGTGCACTTCGCTGGTATCGTTTAGTAGCGTTTCTAAACCGTAGTGGCGAAAATAGTCATGCACAGCGTCCGTTAGCGTGTCGCCCGGCCTAAGCTGGGAGAGCGATGACTCGCCTGCTGCTTGTCTAAACAAGCCTTCCAGGTGTTGGAAATTATGCATTAACGTCTCTCCGTGAACGCCACCTATCCATTGGCTGAATGATAGCGGAGACCACTACCGCTCTCATCATTTGGTCGAGCATTTTGCTGCTTTACGGCATCGGCTGTTTACATGCCCGCGCAGTTGTGGAAGTATTTTCCACAAATATACATTTACCCTGGCCGTGGCACGATAATATCCCACGGGCACCTTTACAGGAGAACCCCATGAGCGAGCGTATCACGCGTCACCGTTTACAGGTGTCAGCAGACCTGGACCGTTTCATCAATGAGCAGGCTTTACCGGGCACTGGTGTCGACGAAAGCACCTTTTGGGCTGGCGTTGACGCCCTGTTCCATGATTTGACACCGAAAAATCGCCAGCTGCTTGAAGAGCGCGACACGCTCCAAGAAAAACTGGATGTCTGGCACCGTGAAAATCCGGGCCCGGTTAGCGATATGCCGGCTTACCGCAGCTTCTTGAAAGAAGCTGGCTATCTGGTGGATGCACCCAACAGTGTTAAAACCACCACGGCCAATGTAGATCGTGAAGTGGCTGTTCAAGCAGGCCCGCAGTTGGTGGTGCCTGTGAGCAATGCCCGCTATGCACTGAACGCCGCTAATGCCCGCTGGGGTAGTTTGTACGATGCCCTATACGGCACCGATGCGATTTCAGAAGAAGATGGCGCTGAAAAAGGCACCAGTTTCAACCCGAAGCGTGGCCAAAAAGTTATCGCTTATGCCCGTGGTGTGCTTGATCGCGCTGCCCCACTGGCCACCGGCTCTCACCGCGATGCGGTGAAATACGCTATTCGTGATGGCCACTTGGTCGTTAGTCTGGAAGGCGGTCGTGAAACCGGCCTAAAAGATTCCGGCAAGCTGATCGGCTTTAACGGCGATGCATCCGCGCCTGAAGCAATCCTGCTTACTAACAACGGCCTGCACCTGGAAATCCAGATCGACGACAGCCACCCGATCGGTAAAACCGACCCCGCTCACGTGAAAGACGTGGTGGTGGAAGCGGCGCTGACCGCTATTATGGATTGTGAAGACTCCGTTGCTGCTGTCGACTCTGAAGATAAAGTCGGTGTTTACAGCAACTGGCTTGGCCTGATGAAGGGCGACCTGGAAGAGAGCATCGACAAAGGCGGCAAAACCTTCAAGCGGACGCTGCACGCCGATCGTACTTGGCAAACCACTGATGGCAGCACCGTTACACTGCCGGGTCGTTCGCTGATGTTCGTGCGTAACGTTGGCCATCTGATGACCACGCCTGCCGTCCTGGACGAAAATGGCAACGAACTGCCGGAAGGTATTCTGGATGCGGTAGTGACCTCGCTGCTGTCACTGCACGATCTGAAGAAAGACGCCGATCAGCCACGCAACTCCCGCGCTGGCTCAGTGTATATCGTGAAGCCGAAAATGCACGGGCCGAAAGAAGTGGCGTTCGCCAACGAACTGTTTGGTCGCGTTGAAGACATCCTGGGCATGAGCCGCGACACCCTGAAAATGGGCATCATGGATGAAGAGCGCCGCACTACTGTCAACTTGAAGGCGTGTATTGCTGAAGCGGCTTCTCGCGTTGTGTTCATCAACACCGGTTTCCTTGACCGCACCGGTGACGAAATGCACACCGCCATGGAAGCAGGCCCGATGGTTCGCAAAGGCGATATGAAGAGCGCTGCGTGGATCACTGCCTACGAGAAGAACAACGTGCAGGTAGGCTTAGCCTGTGGCCTGCGTGGTCGTGCTCAAATCGGTAAAGGTATGTGGGCGATGCCGGATCTGATGCATAGCATGCTAGAGCAAAAAATTGGTCACCCGAAAGCGGGTGCTAACACGGCATGGGTGCCTTCTCCAACGGCGGCTACGCTACATGCGCTTCACTACCACCAAGTCAACGTAGCGGACGTACAGCGCGAACTGGAAGCCCAAGGCGAACCCGACTTTTTAGATGACCTGCTCACCGTGCCAGTAGCCGAAAACGCCAACTGGTCGGATGAAGAGATTCAGCAAGAGTTGGATAACAACTGCCAGGGCATTCTGGGCTATGTGGTGCGCTGGGTTGAACATGGCGTGGGCTGCTCGAAAGTGCCGGACATTCATAACGTTGGCCTAATGGAAGACCGCGCTACGCTGCGTATTTCCAGCCAACATATCGCCAACTGGCTGCACCACGGCATTGTCGATGCGCCGCGAGTGGAAGAAACGCTTAAGCGTATGGCTAAAGTGGTTGATCAGCAGAACGCTGGCGACCCCACCTACACGGCCATGAGCGCCGACTTCGAAGGCTCAACCGCCTTTAAAGCAGCCTCTGACTTGGTGTTCAAAGGCCGCGTACAGCCTTCTGGCTACACCGAACCGCTACTTCACGCGTGGCGTCAGGTGCATAAGGCGAAGTAAACGCGCTTTGCGGTATCATCAGCCTCGAGGCGCATGCCTCGGGGCTTTTTTATAAAGGACAATAATAATGACCGTAATGACTGCCGAGCAGATTGAGCACTTTTTAGATGAGGTGTTTCCCCAGCGGATGGGCAGAATTGAAAGCGTTGGTGCGATGAGTGCCACCCTGCGACTAACCATCGGTGAGCAACACCTTCGCCCTGGCCCCAGGGTGTCTGGTCCGACCATGATGGGCTTTGCCGATGTGGCGTTGTATGTGGCCATTTTGGCGCAAATAGGCCCCGAAGCCATGGCGGTCACCAGTGACTTGAACTGCCATTTCTTACGCGCCGCTTCCGGCGAGCACGATATTGTTGCTCACGCCAAACTCATCAAGTTAGGCCGCCGTTTAGCGGTCGGCGAAGTGCAGATTTTCTCTGCCAGCGATGACACTAAACCGGTTGCGCATATTACCGCTAGCTACGCGCTGCCAGACAGCCCAACTGGCTAACCACCGCGCTAACGGCTGAGCAGCGCAGTGACGGCTAAGCCTAACCAGCCTGCCATCAGCAGCAAACCACCGATGGGCGTTACAATACCAACGCTAAGCCCTACTAGGGCCATTAGGTAAAGCGAGCCCGAAAATGCGGTGATACCCAACGCCCATAGCGCTAGCACGATGCGCTGCCCTGGCTGAGGGCACTGGCTGCGCCAAGCCAGTACCGCTAACATAGCCAACGTATGCCACGCTTGGTAACGCACGCCAGTTTCAACGATGTCGACCATGGCAGCAGTGGTACGCGATGCCAACCCGTGAGCCGCATAGGCCCCGAGTATCACCATTAATGCTCCTGAGAGTGCGACTAGGCACCACCAGGGTTTGTCTGCTCGCTGCATGCGTTACTCCTGTTTATAAATACTCGTTATAAATACTTGAGATAAGTACTCGACATACGCACTCGATATTTCACTGAGATGATTAACGTTGTCACATACCTTGAGCGGTGCGAAACCGCTACAATAGACAATGTTTTGCCTCACCGAATGGGACACTTACCGTTATGCCTACTCCTAATGAGTCGATACAACTGACGCTCAATGGCGAATCGCATACGCTGGCAGCTGGCCTTAGCGCCGCTGATCTAATTGAGCAATTAGGCCTGACCGGGCGCCGTATCGCTGTGGAAATTAACGAACAGATCGTGCCCAAAAGCCAGCTTGCTCAAACGCATTTAGCCAATGGCGACCAGATAGAAGTCGTTCACGCCATTGGCGGCGGCTAGCGTAGCCCATCACCGTTTTTGCTTTCAAAAGGAACCGCTATGACGCCACTGATTGATACACCGTTTACCGTTGCTGGACGCGAGTTCAGCTCCCGCCTGCTGGTGGGTACTGGCAAATACAAAGACTTTACCGAGACCGGCGCGGCCATTGCCCAAAGCGGCGCGGAAATTGTCACCTTTGCTGTGCGCCGCACCAACTTAGGCCAGGATGCCGACGCGCCTAACCTTCTCGATGTCATTTCCCCCCAGCGCTACACCTTGCTGCCCAACACCGCTGGCTGCTACAACGCCAAAGACGCTGTGCGCACCTGCCGCTTGGCGCGTGAGCTGCTAGACGGCCATAACCTGGTCAAGCTGGAAGTGCTCGGCGACGATCACACTCTCTACCCCAATGTGGTCGAGACGCTAAAAGCTGCTGAGACACTGCTGGCTGATGGCTTTGACGTCATGGTGTACACCAGTGATGACCCCATTGTGGCACGTGAACTAGAAGCTATGGGCTGCTGCGCCATCATGCCGCTAGGTTCGCTGATTGGCTCGGGGCATGGCATTCAAAACCCGCATAATGTACGCCTGATTGTTGAGCAAAGCAGTGTACCCGTGCTGGTCGATGCGGGCATCGGCACCGCTTCTGACGCCGCCATGGCAATGGAGCTAGGGTGTGACGGCGTGCTGCTCAACACGGCGATCGCTCACGCCCGCGACCCGCTGCGTATGGCTAACGCCATGAAGCTGGCCGTAGAAGCTGGCCGCGATGCCTTCTTAGCAGGCCGTATGCCACGCCGCCAGAGCGCCGATCCCTCTTCGCCTTTTGCAGGCCGAATTAACGGCTGATACAGAGACACCATGACCGATACGAACGACACCACGCCTGAAAGCAACAACACTGCTGGCGCTGAGAGCAACACCACAGGCCCTGAAAATGCTGATGCCCCGCTACACCGGCGGGGGATTAAGAGCTACGTGATTCGCGCAGGGCGCATGACCCCAGCGCAAAGCCGCGGTTTAGAAGACGTTTGGCCACGCTTAGGACTGACGATTGCCGATGGGCGTCAGGATCTGGACACCCTGTTTGGCCGCCAAGCACCGCGCGTGGTGGAAATTGGCTTTGGTATGGGCAACTCACTCATCGAGCAAGCCGAACGCCACCCAGATACCGACTTTATCGGTATCGAGGTTCACGCGCCGGGTGTGGGCAAGCTGCTGGATGAGGTAGATAAACGCGGCCTAACTAACCTGCGCGTTTACCGCGAAGATGCCTTAGCGGTGCTGGAGCAGTGTCTGCCTGAAGACTCATTAACCACGCTACAGCTCTTTTTCCCCGATCCATGGCCGAAAAAGAAGCACAACAAGCGGCGTATTGTGCAACCTGCGTTTGTTGAGCTGATTCGTACGCGCTTAAAACCTGGCGGCACCTTCCACCTGGCGACCGACTGGGAAGCCTATGCCGAGTGGATGGCTGAGGTTATGGACGCCGCACCCGGTTATACGAATACCGCCAGCGCCGACACAGCGCCCTACGTTCCACGCCCAGACTTTCGCCCGCTAACTAAGTTTGAAGCCCGCGGCGAGAAACTTGGCCACGGCGTATGGGATTTGATTTACCGCCGTGACGTTTAAACACAGCGACTAAAGATAGCTCAGCGTCGTTTACGTTCGCTTATCGTAAACGACGCGATGCAGCGTACCGCTACCGCTTTCAAAGGCATCAATATTCGCCAGTGTGGTCTCGGCGATATTGGTCAACGCCTCGGTGGTAAAAAATGCCTGATGTCCAGTGATCAGTACGTTGTGAAAGGTCGTCAGGCGCATGAACTGGTCATCATCGATCACTTTGTGCGATAGATCCTCGAAAAACAGCTGCTCCTCTTCTTCGTAAACATCTAGCCCTAAGCGGCCAATTTTGCCGCTTTTCAGACCAGCGATCACCGCTTGGGTGTCAACCACTCGCCCACGTCCGGTATTAATCAGCATCACACCCTGCTTCATTTGTGCAATGGCCGCGGCGTTAATCAGGTGATCAGTATCGGGTGTTAACGGGCAGTGCAGCGAGATAATATCTGCCTGAGCATAGAGCGACGCCAGCGGCACGTACTCCACAAACGGCTCGGCATTCGGATTTGGAAAAGGATCGCTGGCAACTACTCGGCAGCCAAAGCCATGCATGATATTGGCAAAGATCAAGCCAATCTGCCCAGTGCCAATCACGCCCACGGTTTTGCCATGCAGATCGAACCCCAGCAGTCCGTCTAGGGCAAAGTTGCCCTCGCGCACTCGGTTGTAAGCGCGATAGGTCATGCGGTTCAGGCTTAACACTAAGGCCACCGCGTGCTCTGCTACGGCATGAGGCGAATAAGCGGGCACCCGCACCACGGTAATTCCCAACCGTTCGGCCGTCGCCAAGTCAACATGGTTAAAGCCCGCCGAGCGCAGTGCTACCAATCGTATGCCGCTCGTGTGTAGCTGCTCTAAAACGTCCGCATACAGATGGTCATTTACAAAAGCGCATACAACTTCAAACCCTTTCGCGAGAGGCGCTGTATCGACGTTCAAGCGCGCATCAAAAAAGCTTAATTCGTGCCGATTCGAGGCATTAGCACGAGTAAGGAAGGTTTCGTCATAAGGCTTAGCGCTAAAAACGGCAACGCGCATGGCATGTCTCCTGGCTCTGGATAGATGATCAGCATAGGCAATTCGCCTATTGTCTGCCCAAACGTCACAAGAGGTATTCACCGAGATCAAAGAAAGATGCCGCTATAAAAAAAGAAAGCCGCTCCAGGGGAGCAGCAAAAGACCGTGACTAGCAAGGAAAGTGGAACCATGACAGGAAACTGGCGCTGATCTTTGAAATAGCGTCGTGGTTGCCAATGTTTCAGCAAACACGGTCACTAGAAAAAAAGAAAGCCGCTCCAAGGGAGCGGCAAAAGACCGTGACTAGCAAGGAAAGAGGAACCATGACAGGAAACTGGCGCTGATCTTTGAAATAGCGTCGTGGTTGCCAATGTTTCAGCAAACACGGTCACTAGAAAAAAAGAAAGCCGCTCCAAGGGAGCGGCAAAAGACCGTGACTAGCAATGAGAGGGAGAAACCATGACAGGAAACTGGCGGTTTCTGTCGTGGTTGCCAACGTCTCATTAAACGCTGACAATCACAATATAATCATTCTCATTTACCACGTCAACCTAAATGCGAATACTTTTTATTTATTTTTAAGACAGTTTTTTTACACTACCCCACCAGCTGCAACCAAACGGGCAACGTCAGCATCGCTAACAGCGTCTGGCCGGTAATAATTGCCGCCATAAGCTCTGCATCCCCCCCCAACTGCCGAGCAAGAATGTAAGCAGATGTGGCGGTAGGCAGCGCTGCAAACAGCAGCGCCACATCACGGCTGATAGGGTCCAGCCCCACCAGCCACGCTAATAGCAGCACCACCGCAGGCATTAACAGCAGCTTGATGCTATTCGTCGCTATCACGCCACGATCAAGCCGTAGCAGTGCTGCGGGGCGCAGCGCCACGCCCACGGCAATGAGCCCTAACGGCAGCGCCGCACCTCCCAATAACCCTACGGTATCCTCGCTCCAACCGGGCAAGCCAACCCCCGAAAGATTGAGTCCGATACCTGCTAGACAGGACAAAATCAGCGGATTTTTAGCCAGTGCGAGGGCACTTTGGCCAAGGCTTCCACTGCCTAGCGTCCCTGCCGCGACAAAGCTTGCGACGCACATTACGTTCACCACCGGTACCATGAGTGCCACCGCCACAGCGGCGGTAGTCGCCCCCATGCTGCCATGCAGTGCCGCAGCGCCCGCGACACCCACGTAGGTGTTAAAACGCACGGCGCCTTGGAACACCGACGTGAACGCCGCAGGCGTTAAGCCAAGGTAACCACGACAGCGCCATAGCAACAGGCCCAAAACCCCCATCGTGCCGAGCAATACCAGCGCTATGCGCCCAACCGGTACTTGGCTGACATCAGCAGTAGCCAGCGTACCTATCAGCATGGCTGGAAATAGCACAAAGTAGATCAGACGCTCCATTTGCGGCCAGAACGTAGCACTTGGCCAACGGCCATAGCCAATGGCAGCGCCCAGTAAAATCAATAAAAACAGTGGCCCAAGTGCGCCAGTAATGCTCTCCATTGTTATTCCTTGTTAACTGCGACATCCCAGCACAGCGACATCCGTGCGATTACTGTTACCATGAAACTAACTTCCATCTTACGGCCTGCGTAGTGACCATTCTGCCATGAAGAACTTGCCTAAACCTGGCTACTTTACGGGTTTTCCAGCACTGAAAGTGCTTATCCTCATCACGGGCATCTCACTGGCCGCCTGCACGTGGTACGTGTTTGCCAATTGGCTGCGCGATGATGGTGATATTGCATGGTTTACACCAGATGCCAACTGCAACCTACACACCAGTACGTGCTCGGCAGTACTGGGCGATAAAGGCCGCCTAACACTCACCGTTGATGCCGATGGCCGTATCGATGCGCTGGATATTCTGCCACTGGATGTAGAAGTCGAGGGCCTCAACCCAAGCCATGTAACGGTCGACTTTATCGGGCGTGATATGGATATGGGCTTACACCGTTTTGGGTTAACCGCCTCTGCGCCCGGTCACTTTCATGGCCAAGGGCAAGTCGGTATCTGCACGCAAGACGTGATGCCCTGGCGAGCACGGGTTATCCTGGAAACACCGGAAGGCAAGCTGGGCAGTTGGTTCGACTTTGACGTGATTAGGAGTTAGTACGTATGGCCGCTAAACCAAACAATCGTAAAGCACTCTGGCTGGGACTAGTGCTAATACTTGTCTTGCTGACCATTTCGGCTATCGGCCTTTACCAGTTTGCTTTCCAGCCAGACAGCGATGACGTGACGGGGGGACCAATAGAAATGCCCTCTACTCAAGGTGATTTCTCTCTCGCCCAGCTAGATGAAGACGACATTGCGATTGTTTCATTTGGCTACACCTACTGCCCAGACGTTTGCCCAATGAATCAGGCTGTTAAACGTCAGGCATTGGCCCAGCTAAGCGATGCACAGCGCGAACGCGTGGTGCCGATAATGATAACGGTTGACCCTGAACGCGATACGCTGCCGCGCATGGAAGAGTATATGCAGTTCTTTGGTGATACGTTTATCGGCTTGGTGGGTAGTCAAGAGCAGCTTGCAGATGTAGCGGCACGCTATGGCGTGATTTGGCGGCGAGTGGAGGCGCCCGATTCAGCCATGGCCTACACCATTGACCATAGCGCTTCGCTTTTCTTGGTTAACCGCAACGGTGAGATTTTACAGAGAGTACTCTACTCCCCAGCACCGCACGGCTTAGTGTCAGCGCTGGAGAATGAGTTAGGTAGCTAGCCGAAATACACGGTGAAGTCTCTGGTTTTAGGATGTACTTGGAATTAAGGCGTGCTTTGTAGGTGTTCAAGCATCTCCATTAGCGCTCTGGCTTGGGTGCCATCACGCGTGTCATGCAGCGGGTTGAGCTGCCAAGTACTTTCGGCAAAGCCCCACCAATCCCAGCACCCCTGAGGATTAGCCATACTGCTTTCCGCCTGCGGGTATAGCACCACTTGACCATGGTCTGCTGCCCAACGGTTCAAACCACTGTGGCGTACAAACGTATCGCCAATGGCATCAACGCTCATTTGACAACCATGCAAGGCTATTGTGACAGGACACCCTCCCGCCTCACACGCCTCAGGAATAAACAGATATCCCACATCAGCCAAGCCTTTAACCGCGAACTCCGACTGATCAAAGGCAATCACTTCGCCCTCGCTAGCATTAGCCTCACGCTCAGGGTAAAGCCATGAGAGCATATCGCCAGCCACGTTCTCATCACAGGCAAGTACATGGCTACCACCGCCCTGGCGACAGTCGCCAAGTGCCTGGGGGCTAGCGTTGGCCTGCTTCGGCAGTTTGATGGGCCAGCCATGGCCTGTGTTCTCACTGCGCACGAAACGCAGCTGTTCTGAAGATGCCAGCCAGCGCTGCCACTGTTCTGCTAACAAACTCCCTAGCTCTGGAGAAACCGTGCCATCTTCATCACCGTGCCATACATAGGCACGCAGCTGGCTTAATGCGTCGCGCTCCCCCACCTGCTCAAGCGACTCGTAACGCTCGCGCCGACGGTCCAGCTCATCCAAGGAAGGCAACCCACGGCGGGTGCTCATGCACTGGTTAAGCGCCAAACTGAGCGCGCCCTGGGCACAGCTCCAAGGGCCCGCCGCTAATACACCTACACCACTAAAGCGCTCAGGCCAAGCAACCGCCAACTGTGCGGCCATGTAACCGCCAGAAGAGACACCTACCACGCTCGCGTGATCGCTCGCTGCGCTTAGTGCAGGTAAATCACCAGGCACGGTATCTGCTTCAGCGTGAACAGCCGTGCTGCCCAGCAGTAACAGCGCACCCAAAAAACAAGATGTAGAAGCGGCGGGACGTGTCATTTACTCTACGCCTAACAGTTCAACACGGAACGTCAGCATTTCATTTGGGCCAATAGGGCCTTGGCCGCCTTCACCATAAGCCAGCTCAGCAGGGATATATAGCATCCAGCTGTCGCCAACGCTCATCAGTTGAAGCGCTTCCTGCCAACCTTCAATGACTTGATTTACCTGGAAACTCACCGACTGACCACGCTCAAAGGAACTGTCGAATACGGTGCCATCTAGCAGCATGCCTTCATAGTTCACTTCAACGGTGTCTTCAGCGCCAGGCGTTGCGCCGTCACCGGACTCAAGCACTTCATACTGCAAGCCAGACTCAGTCACTTCAACTTCTTCACGCTCAGCGTTTTCCGCTAGGTAAGCTTGGCCTTCCTCTAGATTAAGCTGGGCAATTTCAGCGGCTTCTTGCTCGCGCTCTGCCATAGAACGCTCTTGGAAAGCGACCAGCGCCTCCATCATTTCTTCCTCGCTTAACGCCAACTCGTTGCCATCAAAGACATCGCGCATGCCGTCCGTAAATGTATCTAGATCGAGGTCTTCAATATCAGCCTGCATGCTCTCGCCTAGAGTGACGCCTAAGCTATAGGCAAGACGCTGTTCGTCGGTTTCAGGAGCCGCTGCCGCGAACGGAGCAACCAGTAACAAACTCGCCAAGGCGGTGGAAGAAAACAATACTTTCATGTAAAGAACCTTATCCAACGGCGCAACGCGCCAAATGTTTGAGTAGCTCAAAGACTAACACCCGCCATCTCAGGCTGCATTACCTGAGATGGCGGGTGTTAGTAAGACCGCTATTAAGTTCAGTAGTTTGGTGTCTTAAACGACCAATGTGGGACAGTGTGCCGCACCCGCCACGCGCTGGGAGACACTACCCAACAGCAGGTTTTTCTCGCCATTGGTTCCTTGAGCACCGATCACGATTAAATCGCACTCCCTCTTTCGGGCAAAGCGCACGATAGTTCGCGAGGGGCGGCCACCTTTCACAAACGCCCTTACTCGCGCACTGTCTGCGCCCATCTCTATGGCGTAGGCTTTAGCGTGTACAGCAATTTCCGTGGCGTACTCTTTTAGCGCATCATCAGGCAGATCCAGCTTATTCGGCCGCACCATAGAAAGCGATGCCTCCAATAAACTATGGTGCTTAAATACGCACAGCAAATAAAGCTCGGCACCGGTGAGCATATGCAGGCCAACCGCTTTCTCCAGTGCGTTAATCGCCCCTTTCGAGCCATCTACGGGAATTAAAATGCGATTAAACATCCGCGTTCTCCTTGTGACTGCTTAGCGGAAGGCAATATCACGCAAGAACAGCGCAATTTGCGGAAACATGATCAGCAGCGCCGCCGCTAAAATCAGCATAAAGATAAAGGGCGGTGTGCCTTTGATGACTTCCCAGTAAGGCCGCTTAAAGATCGCAATCGCGGTAAATATATCGCAGCCAAAGGGTGGGGTCGCCGAACCTATGGCTACCTGCAGCGTAATCAAAATACCTACCAGAACAGGATCCAGACCGGTCGCCGCAATCGCCGGAGCAAAAATTGGCGTAAGCACCAGAATGACCACAATCGGGTCAACAAACATGCAAGCGACAAAGAAAGAGATACAGATTGCAATCAGTACGCCTGTCGGCCCAGCCTCATTGACGCCTACCGCTTCCAAAATCATTTGTGGAATCTGCGCGAATGAAATTATCCAGGAGAACCCATTACCAACAGCGACCAATATAAACACCACTGCGGTAATTAAGCCGGTGGATTTAGCAATCGCATAAATATCGTTCATTTTGAGCGAACGGAATACCACAAACTCAAGCAATACGGCATAGAGCACACAGGCCGCAGCGGCTTCTGTCGGGCTAAAAATACCTCCGTAGATACCGCCAACGATAATGACTGGAAAGCCTAGCGGCCACAGTGCTTTCTGCACGGCTACGGCACGCTCTTTCCAGCTAGCGCGGGGTTCGGTAGGCACGCCTTTTACCACAGCGTAAACGATGCAATAAACTGAGAACATAAACAGGATCAGAAGCCCTGGCCCAATACCCGCAATAAACAGCTCGCCAATGGATGTTCCTGAAATAACCCCGTAGATGATCATGCCAATACTTGGGGGTATCAAAAAGGCAATATCACTCGCGTTGATAATCAGTGCCAGTGTAAATGGGTCGGAATAGCCCGCTTTCAGCATCTTGGGTCGCAGCGGTGAGCCCACCGCGACTACGGTTGCCTGGGTAGAACCAGAAACTGCGCCAAACAGCGTACAGGAGGCCGCCGTACTGACCGCAAGGCCGCCTTTGATATGACCGATAAAGGACATCACCATATCAATTAAGCGATTGGCCGACTGGCCACGCGTCATAATATCTGCCGCTAATATAAACATCGGCACCGCAATCAACGAAGCAGGCCGGATACCCGCCATCATCTGTTGAATCAGCGTATCCATTTGGCCGAAGCCGTTAAACATCATATAAAAGCCGATCACCGCTGCCGTGATCAGCGGGATCATCATAGGAAAGCCCAGCAGCAGCAGGGCAATCATGGTGACTACCATTATCGTCGTCATAGCGTTCCCCTAGAGTGCAAGCCCTGCTTTACACTTCTGTTTCGGTGTCTTTGTAACCATCAACTACCCCTGTCGAGAGATATACATCCCGAGAGGTAAGGTTTTTAATTGCCGTTAACAGGTACTGAATGCCCGTAATGAGAAAACCTACTGGTACCCAGATATAAATGATCCAAATAGGTAGCCCGAGTGACGGCAGCACGCGACCTTTGCTTTGAAGGTCGAGGATGTACACCACGGAGTAGTACAGCAGGAAGAACATGACGAGGGAGGTAAAGAACGAAATACCTATCATCAATGCCTTACGCCCCCCGACAGGCAAGGCATCGTAGATGGCTGACATACGAATATGACGACCGTGTCGAGCAGCGTAGCCGATACCCGCAAAGGTAATCATAATGATCAAAATACGGTTTAATTCCCCTGAAAACATAATGCTATTGCCAAATACAAAGCGGGCAATAACATTAGTGACCGTATTCAGCGCCATTAGCAAAACCCCCATCGCCAGTATGACTGACTCGATTTTGCTAATTGCAGTGTCGATCACGCCTAGTATGCCGGGCAAACCAGAGCTGTAATTCTTTTCGGATTCTTCTTCGGTCATGGCCGATCTCCTCTTATGCAGCGTGGCAGCTAACGATTAAAAACCTAGTGCCTCTTCTTTCACTGACCACCGAACGGAGCGTGTCCAGCCTTACTCATTTTGTAGCGTAACGGTTAATAACTCTTTCCGCTTCAACGCTGGATGTACGTAAATTTTTCTGTGTTTTACGCAAGGTTACGCGCTTTTTTTTGCTAGGTGGCTGTCAGCACCGGGTGTGCATATAAAAATAAAAAAGGGGCAGCGCTGGCTGCCCCCTAGGTGATTTACCGTTCAAAATGAGTGCACTAAACGGTAAATTACTCGTTAGTTACAGCTTCGAGATCAGCTTTAAACTGCTCCAGCAGCTCAGCACCTTTATCACCCGTCATTTCTAAGAAGGCTTCTTCAACTTGTGGAGCGCGGTCACGGAAAGCCTGGATTTGTTCTTCATCCAAACGAGTCACAGTGACTTCATCCGAAGCTTCTTGGATTTTAGCTAATGCCTCTTCGGCTAGCCCTTTAATGTGCTCGATTGTGTGATCATAGGCAGCATCAGACGCTTCCTGAACTAGCTCTTTGTCTTCATCGGACAAGCCTTCATAGAAGTCTTGGTTAGCCATCATGGCGGTAGTGAACCAGCCATGGCCTGTGAAGGTAAGGTGCGGTGATACTTCATATAAACCGCCAGACTCGATCCAGAAAATCGGATTTTCTTGACCATCGATAATGCCGGTTTGCAGACCACCATATACTTCGCCCCACGGTAGCGGCGTCGGTGTTGCACCAAAGGCATCATAAGTTTCTGAAAGCAATGGATTCGTCATGGTACGAATTTTCTTGTTATTCATATCTTCCGGCGAGCTGATCGGCTCGTCGGTGGTAATGACCATTTCACCTTCAGGGTACATCTTCAATAGCTCAAGGCCTTGCTCAGCGTAGAGCTCTGGGAACACCTCGTTGATGGCCTTACTCTCATCGAAGAAAGTCAGGACGGTTTCTTCATCTGTTGGTAGCAGGTAAGGGATAAAGAAGATTTGCGCTTCTGGGATCAGAGAACCCGTGAAACCAGGCGACTGGTTTACAAACTGAAGAATGCCGTTTTGGGTCTGCTCCATGATGTCATCAGATTCACCTAATTCACCAAAACGATAAACCTGAACGCTGTGATCGGAATTCTCTTCGATATATTCTTTGAATGCGTAAGCGAACACATCTTGGACATCGCCTTCGTACTCTTCGTGGGCGTAACGCCAGTTATCTGCTTGAGCGGCTGCGCTGAGACCAAATAGTAGTGCACCAACGCTCGCCGTCGTCATTAACTTAGTCGTTACTGAACGAGTCGAAATTAACTTGCTTGCCTTCATGCAGAGTTCCCCTAGCAGTGGTAAGCGCGCTATGCGAGTGCGCCAATATTTAATTTTTGTATAATGCGTGTCGCTCTTAAACGCTCTGTTAGTTGCCAGTGACTTTAGAGTAACTATTTATAAAACCATCATTCATAAAGCCTATCTTTTTGAATCCGTTTAGAAACAGTTACACAAGCAATAACAACCTTAAAACACGCGTTATTCAAAAATAGCTTAATTTCAGGCTAGCGCGGTCGCTCGTAGCGGTCAAGCCGTGTCGCAAGTATAGCAATCGCCTCTCTGACGTTCTCGCGCTCGGGTGACACAACTACTTGATCAAACGCAAGGCCATCAGAAAACAGCTTACTTTGCAGCCATTGTGCAACATCTTGCTTACTTATAGCGCAGTTTGTTAACCGCTGGTTAAGTTCAGACGTTTGCAATATCCAGTGCTGCCAGCGTTGAAGGTTCTCACGCTCAGCTTGAAGTTCGGCCTGCTGAAGTGTCTTTCGCAACTGGGCAATGCCCTCACTTTCTGCTGCTTGGGGCTTAAGATCACGACGCAACTGCCGCAAAACAGCGGTGACCGACTGCTGCCAACACTCCCGCACTTTGCGCTCCATTGACAGCGCACCAGGCGTTACCTGAAGACCGTAGTGGTAGAGCCAGCTATGCACTAGCAGCTCACACACATCCACCCCTGCTCTATCTTGCAGAACAAGGCATGCTTGCTCGACTCCGGGCTGGGCATAAAATGTCAGTGCAAAATCCCATAGTGGAGCCTGCTGTAAGCGCTGGAATCGGTTAGAATCGAACATTGATTTACCCACTTTTTCGGGAGAATGCATGATCGCACTGCGCCAAGTCGCCCTGCAACGGGGTACACAAACGCTACTCGATAACGCTGACCTTACGCTCCACAGCGGTATAAAGGCAGGCATTATCGGGGCAAACGGCGCCGGTAAGTCGAGCTTATTCAAACTTCTGCTAGGCGAGCTCGGCCCCGACCAGGGCGACGTTGAGATGAGCGGCGGCCAGCGGATAGCCCACATGGCCCAGGAAGTTGAAGCGCTGGATCGTCCCATTGTGGAGTACGTGCTGGATGGCGATTATGCGCTGCGACAAGCAGAGGCTGATCTACTCGCCGCGCGCGAAGCAGACGATGCGCATCGGGAAGCCGAGTTGCATGGGCTTATCGAAACCCTGGATGGCTACACGGCAGAATCGCGGGCATCGCAGCTGCTGGTAGGGCTCGGGTTTGTGCAAACGGATCTTAAGCGGCCTTTGTCAGATTTCTCCGGTGGCTGGCGTATGCGGGTGAACCTAGCCCGCACGCTGTTTATGCCTTCCGACTTACTACTGCTTGATGAGCCGACCAACCACCTGGATCTCGATGCCCTGCTTTGGCTAGAGCAGTGGCTAACCCGCTACCCAGGCACGTTACTGCTGATTTCTCATGACCGCGACTTTCTGGATGCCGTGTGTGATCACATTGTGCATATGCATCATCAAACGCTCGAGCTTTACCGCGGCAACTACTCTCGCTTTGAGCGCACGCGGGCTGAAAAACTCGCTCTGCAGCAAGCAGAAGCAGCCAAACAGCAGGCTCGCCGCGAAGAAATTGAGCGCTTTATAGCGCGTTTTCGCGCCCAGGCAACCAAAGCAAAGCAGGCGCAAAGTCGTGTAAAAATGCTGGAGCGTATGGGGGATATCGCTGTTGCTCATACAGATTCGCCTTTTCACTTCACGCTGCCTGCCGCAGATAAGACCTCACATCCGCTGCTTGTGCTTGACCAAGCGACCCTTGGCTATCGCAGCGAAGCAGGTGATGTCGCGCAGTTAGAGAAGGTCAACATTACGTTATTACCCGGTAGCCGCATCGGTCTGTTAGGCCCCAACGGCGCGGGCAAATCGACATTGATCAAATCACTGACCGGTGAACTGGCGCTGCTAGAGGGCAAGCGCGTGCCAGGCGAGCATTTAGCCATTGGCTATTTTGCCCAGCACCAGCTGGAAAGCTTGGACGTGACAACGACGCCATTTGTACATGTGCAACGGCTCTCTCCCACGGCCAGTGACCAGGAAATTCGCAATTTCCTAGGTGGCTTTGGCTTTAAAGGCGATGACGCCTTTGGCGAAGTTGGTACTTACTCTGGCGGTGAAAAAGCGCGCTTGGCACTCGCGCTAGTCGCCTGGCAGAAACCCAACCTGCTGCTGCTCGATGAGCCAACCAACCATTTGGACTTGGAAATGCGCGAGGCGCTCACCGAGGCGCTGGCAAGTTTTGAGGGCACGGTCATTCTGGTGTCTCACGACCGGCATTTATTGCGTGCCACGGTTGATGAATTCTGGCGGGTAGCCGACCATCGTGTTGAACCCTTTGATGGCGATCTCGATGACTATCGGGCATGGCTAAAGGCGCGCTTGGAAGAGGGCAGGCGCGATGCGCGTAGCGAAAAAAGCGAACGCCAAAGTCAGCAGCCTAGCGGTGACCGCAAAGCCGCTCGCAAGGCAGCAGCAGAACTACGCGAGAAGCTGCGACCACTGAAAAAAGCGCGCGATCAAGCTGAAAAAACTATGGAGAAAACCCAGCAGGCGCTTGAAGAAGTAGAGGCTATTTTGGCTGACCCGACGCTTTATACCGACAGCGCTCGTAAAGCAGAACTGACCGAAGCACTTGCCCAACAGGCGAAAATCAAAAGCCGCTTGGACACCAGCGAGCAGCAGTGGCTCGCCGCCGAGGAAGCGCTGGAAACAATGGAGGCAGAGTTATTAGCCAGCGAAGATGCCTAACCCTTGGCTAACCAATTCGGGCTGCTTTGAATCTAGTCGGATTAAGTCGCTTAGCTCTCAAGCATGAACGTTACCGGCCCATCGTTAACTAACGCCACTTGCATATCAGCGCCAAATTGGCCGGTTGCAACGTTGGGCCAGGCAGCGGATGCCTTAGCCACCAAATAGTCAAACAGGCGCTCGCCTTCAGCAGGTGGTGCCGCGCTAGAAAAGCTGGGGCGCAAACCTTTGCGAGTATCAGCGGCCAGCGTAAACTGTGATACCAGCAGTAAGCCCCCGTTAGCCTGCTGAAGGTTATGATTCATTTTGCCTTCTTGGTCACTGAAAACGCGGTAGTGCAGCAGCTTATGCAGTAGTTTTTCAGCATCGGCCTCACTGTCGCCCTTTTCAACGCCCACTAAAGCCAAAAGACCATGGTCAATGGCCCCCACCATCTTACCTTCGACCGCCACGCTGGCGTTTTTTACCCGCTGAATCAGTGCCTTCACACTTGCCTCTTGCGATGTGTCCCAAAGAAAATACAGTGTACTCGCTGGCACAGGCGTCAGACAAAACCCTTATTTGAATTAACCCTGGCCCAGTAGCGCATCGCGAAAACCATCGCTTAGAGGACGCTCGCCCAACCAAATACCAAACATAGCGCTGGCGAATTCAGCACTGTCATCTTCAAATACCACATCGCCATTAAGGGCGAGCTGCAGCGACTCCCCATCCCAGCTGAGTAGATAGCGATCACCAGGCGCTACAGCACGATAGCGCTGATTCAGCCGCTCTAGGTCCTCCTCAATCTGGCTAAACTCATAGAGTGTCAGCGACTCTTTTAGCGTTTTCTCAGTCGCTTCAGCAAAATCAGCCGCCTCAATGTCATGAAAATAAGCTAACTCAAGGCGACGAGGGACATCACTCAATGGCAGCGGCTCAGTTTCTCCCTCAAGCTGATAATAAGCTCCTGCATAGGCGGTCCAGATCATATAGCGGAACACACCACTACCCATTAACGCGTAGTGCTGACCATTAATTTCCACGACGCGCTCAAAGCGCTCTCCTCGTTCAGTCACACTATCTGCCAGCACACTGGGTGCCGATAAAAGTGTACCGACTGACAGCAGCGTGCCCAGTATTAAAGGGTGTTTGTGTACATATAGCATAGCGAAGCCTCTATTTTTCAGAACACTAACTATACATACACAAAACAAAAATAAAGGTTCCGTATAACAACTACCAGGAGCGACATAGCATGAGGTCGCAGTGAGGTTCGCCTAACAGCATTTCAGTCACTTGGCTGGTGTGCTGGGGCTGACCACGGCTTCCAATAATCACCAAATCGGGAGAGTGTCGCTTCATATAATCTTGAAGTACATCACAGGGCTGCCCTGGTTCGAGCACCAGCTCGATATCGGGGACACCGTCAAGATCGCGCATTAAACTCTCAATCTCGTTATCCAGCGTTCTGCGTAAACGTTCTACTTCGTGATCTCGCCACTGGGCAAAATTAGCCTGGGAGCCCAGCTCACGCTCACCAGGTAAGCTCCAGGCATGCAGTAGCGTCAACGTCGCTTCTGGAAAGCGAATGAGTGCCTCCCTGAGTGTTTGCCGAGCAGTCAGCGAAAAATCGATCGGCACCAGGATATGTTGCCAAGGCTGCGTCGGTAGATAAGAGGCGACCACCACCGGGCAAGGCGCACTTCTCATCACGCGCATCACAGTGGTTCCCAAAAGAAGATCTTTCTGACCGCGCTTACGGTGCATGCCCATAATAATTAACGAGGCATTACGCTCGTGAGCTTCTCGCACAATTTCAACATGCGGCTCCCCCACAACGGTTTGAATAAGCAGCGAAGGCGCTTCCAGCGCGTAATCTTCGCGCAGGTCGGTCAATGTGGCACTGATATCTTCGTTAACCGCGCTTTCAACGTCGTGAAGAACACGGTGGGGCAAGTAAGGGTCAAGGACGTGAAGAATGTCGAGCTGCGCCCCTTGGGCATAGGCCAGCCGAAGAGCGCGAGCAAACGCAGCGCGGTTATCCTGAGAAAGGTCCGTGGCAAACAGCAGCGTGCGAGACATGGCACAACTCCCTGGCCGATCAAGTCGGCACCGTCAGTAACACGTGAGATAGCCAAACAGGCAATGTTCAGCATGGTGTCCGTTGGCGCATACTGCAAGGTGTGACTTACTTTTTACACTGCTGCTCGGCACGTTTATGGCGCTAGGTCATTTACATCACCACCACGCATGAAAGTGGTGCACCGGCCCACGCCCATGACCGACACTTAGCCGCGTGCTTGCTTCTAATGCAGCATGTAGCCACAACTTGGCTTCACCAATCGCTTGCTTAGGTGCGTTTGGCGCCGCATCGGCGGGTAGTTTTGCTAGACACGCAGTGATCGCAGACGAGAGAGCACAGCCCGTGCCGTGCAGGTTGTCAGTGTCAATACGCGAAGCAGGAAGCCATGTGTGGCCGTCCGGGGTTGCCAGTAAGTCAGGACAGGTATCTCCGCGCAGGTGCCCACCTTTCAGCACCACATAAGGCGCGCCCAACTCAATTAGCGCTGGCAGCATCGCTTCCATGTCATCCAGCGAATTCGGTGACTCGGCATCTAACAGAACAGCAGCTTCAGGCAAATTGGGCGTAATTACGTCAGCCAACGGTACCAATATATCGCGCACGGCACGAATGCCTGCGTCATCGACCAGAATATCACCGCTTTTGGCCACCATTACCGGGTCCAGCACGATCCAGCGGGGGCGGTTTTGCCGCAATACGTCAGCGATTACTTCGGCAACCTCCCGGCTGGCGACCATGCCAATTTTAACGGCGTCTAATGCCACATCATTTATCAGGTTTTCTAACTGCTCGCGAATAGCGTGAGGCGAAACCGGATACACGGAAGCCACACCACAGGTATTTTGAGCGATGACAGCAGTGATGACATTGGTGCCGTAGACACCCAGCGCCGAAAAAGTTTTCAGATCACCCTGCAAGCCAGCACCACCAGAGGGGTCAGACCCTGCAATGGTCAGTACATTGCGAAGGCGGGAATCGTTGGACATGGTGTTCCTTAATTAACGGTTCAGTCGTGTTCTAAAATACCCAAATACAACGCCAAACAGGGCTTCTTAACCAAAACAATGGCCGCCTAAGAGGCAGCCATTGCGTGTTCAACGAGAGTAGTATGCTAATAGTATAGCTACATCGCTATTGAGCCGTTACTGCGTTGTGTCACCTTCTGGATTACGTGCGTTGTAGTATGCCTGCTCAGAAATCGCATGATAGTTTCCGACCTTATCCTGGAAGGTACGGTACGACTCATAAATCCGTGTGCCCAGCTCGCTTGATTCAGCCAATTCAGCAATAACGTCTTCTGAATGCTCACGGGCCTGAGCCAACACGTCGTCAGGAATACGGCGCAGTTCAACCTCATGCTCGTTGACCAACGTCTCCAACGCATCGTTATTACGCGCGGTGTATTCATCAAGCACGTTTGCATTAATATCGCGCACTGCGGTCGTCAAAATAGCCTGTAAATCAGCGGGCAATTCGGCTAAGGCTTCTTCGTTGACGATGGTTTCAAACATCACCGTCGGCTCGTGCCAGCCAGGATAGTAGTAATAATCGGCAGCCTGATGCAGACCGAACGCTAAATCATTATAGGGGCCAATCCATTCCGTCGCATCAATGGCACCTGACTGAAGTGATGTGAAGATTTCGCCACCCGGCATGTTAACAATCGCGACGCCCATACGGCTCATCACTTCACCACCTAAGCCTGGCATACGCATTTTCAGACCATCAAGGTCCTCAATCGAATTGATTTCCTTGTTATACCAGCCACCCATTTGCACGCCAGAAGCACCCGCCACCATGACATCCACACCAAAAGGCTCGTAAACTTCGTTCCACAACTCCATGCCACCGCCAAAATGCAGCCAGGCATTCATTTCCTGTGCGTTCATGCCAAACGGCACGGCAGCGAAGAACTGTGCTTCAGGGGCTTTGCCCTTCCAGTAATAAGAAGCAGAGTGGCCAAGCTCAGCAGTGCCGTCAGACACAGCATCAAAGACCTCAAACCCAGGTACCAACTGGCCAGCGCCAAACACTTCAATGGTCAGGCGACCATCGGACATCTCGTCCACCAGTTGCGCGAGCCGCTCAGGACCCTGCCCCACACCTGGGAAGTTCTTCGGCCAGGAAGTGACCATTTTCCAGCGGAAATTTTCTTGTGCCTGAGCTTGATTATCAAAACTTGAAACCACCAGCAAACTAGTGGATAGAGCGGTTGTCATCGCAATGGCGACAGGTAAAGCATTGGCTTTCATACATTAACCCTCTTGCTTCTATTATTACTGTTATAGGTAGGAGAAGGCCGCCTAGCCCAATTGGCTAGGCGGTTTGTTACAAGCCGTTAGTTTATGCAGCTTGGCTGCTTTTGATTAAGGTTGCCACTTAGTTGCGTTGATAGTCACGATAGTTTTCAACTCGCCACTAATCAAAAAGACGTAGCCTAAAATTGAGTCGGTAGCCATGTGGCCAGCTGCGGGAAAAACGTTAGCATCAGCAACATGCCAAGCTGCATCAGGATAAACGGGATAACCCCACGGTAAATTGCCGAGGTCGGTACCGAGGGTGGCGCTACGCCGCGCAGATAAAACAGCGCAAAGCCAAACGGCGGGGTTAAGAATGACGTTTGCAGGTTAATAGCGATCATGATGCCCAGCCAAATTGGGTCAAGCCCCATGGCCAGCAGAATCGGCCCAACGATGGGCACCACCACAAACGTGATTTCGATAAAGTCGAGAATAAAGCCAAGTAGGAAGATGACCAGCATTACGATAATGGTCGCCCCCACCACTCCACCAGGCATACCTTCGAACAAGTCGGTGACCATATGCTCGCCGCCGTAGGCCCGGAAGACCAACGAAAACAGCGCCGCACCAATCAAAATCATAAACACCATGGTCGTCACATGGGTAGTTGAACGCAGCACGTCTTTCAGCGTTGCCCAATCCAGTTGACGATAAGCAATGGCCAGCACCAGGGCACCAAAGGCACCGACAGCCGACGCTTCGGTAGGCGTTGCAAAGCCGCTTAAAATCGAGCCAAGCACTGCCACAATGAGCACCACGGGCGGTACTAAGCCTTTCAACAACAGCATCCCAAGGCCGGAAGTATGCCCAAGCTCCGCCATGAGCTCTTCACGGTCTGCGGCAGGCGCCATTTGCGGGCGCAACCACGCGACCAGGGCCACGTAAATCATATACATAACGACCAGGAGTAACCCCGGCACCAGCGCGCCCATAAACAGATCACCTACAGAGACCGTTTTAGGACTGAAAATACCCATCGAGAGCTGAGCCTGCTGGTAAGCGGACGACAGCACATCACCAAGCAGTACCAATGCAATGGAGGGCGGGATGATCTGGCCAAGCGTACCGGTCGCACAAATGGTGCCGGTCGCCAGCGAGGTGCTATAACCGCGCTTTAGCATGGTAGGTAGCGACATAAGCCCCATGGTAACCACGGTGGCCCCCACAATGCCGGTAGATGCTGCCATCAACATACCTACCAATGTCACTGAAATACCTAATCCGCCACGCATGGCACCAAACAGCAGCGCCATCGCATCGAGCAGTGTTTCAGCTACTTTGGACTTCTCCAATAAAACGCCCATTAAGACAAATAATGGCACTGCCAATAACGTTTGATTGGTCATAATGCCGTAAAGCCGGTTGGGCAACGCGGCGAGATAACCACTATCGAAATTGGCGTCTACGCCGATGGTCTCGAGGCCTAGGCCCATCCCCGCAAACAGTAGCGCGGTGCCTGCTAATGAAAGCGCTACAGGAAAGCCAAACATCAGCACGATGCAAATGGTGGCAAATAAAACAAGCGGCATAAATTCCAGCATCAAACGCGCTCCTCAAGGTGGTTGTCATCACCAACAGATGGGGGTATCCGGCCAGTAAATACATAGCCATTGCGCACTACCTCAATGACACCTTGCAGTATCATTAGCATGGCAAAGAGCGGTATTAACGTTTTCAGTGCAAAGACGGCTGGAATGCCACCATAATCGGAGGAGGTTTCCATAATACGCCAGGAGTTAGCGACGTAGCCCAAGCTGGAAGCAATGACAAAAACCATCACAGGCATCAACAGCGTGATAATACCCACGATGTTAACCAGCGCTTGGCGACGGGGCGTCATTCCACGATAGAAGATATCGACACGCACATGGCCATCGTGGCGAAAGGTATAGGCCGCAGCGAGCATAAAGACACTGGCGTGCATGTACATCACCAGCTCTTGCATAAAAATACTGTTAACGCTGAAAATATAACGAAGCAGTACAATCGCGAACTGAATCAACATCATAATGATGATCAGCCACGCAAGGCTACGTCCGAACCACTCCGAAGCGCGGTCCAGCGCAGCGATAAACGCAGGTAGTTGTGTTGTATCTGACATGGAAGTGTCTCGCGTAAAACGACTAAGGGGGTCAGCGCCCCAGACAATAGCGCATATACGCAGACAATGCAGCGCCCATAAACCGCCTAGCAAGCTTATTATTAAACGCTTTGGCGAATCGCCGCTAGGCAGGCGGGAGGTAACGGTAAATCGACAGCAATCGGTAAATGGTCAGAAAACAGATGGTCCAGTACATGGACATCTGCGACTTCAAGTGTCTGGGAAAGCAGGATGTGATCCAGGGCGCGCCGAGGCTGCCAGGATGGATAGCTAAGCAGCGGCTTAACCGGGTGAAGTGGCAACGAGGTACTAAAGCGTTCATGAGCATGAAGCTGGTCAGGCGTGCAGTTTAAATCACCCATGACTACCACATGGCGCAGCGGCTCGATAATATTGCTTAAATAATTTAGCTGACGCACACGCCCGCGCTGGCTCAGCGCCAAGTGGGCGACAAAGATATGCAGTGCATCTGGTCCCTCACCATAGCGTGCGTGAATTGCACCACGCCCTGGCAACATTCCTGGCAGACGGTGCTCTTCGATGTGGCTAGGCACGATACGTGACAATAGCCCATTACTGTGCTGAGCAAACTGCCCTAAATTACGATTTAGCTGCTGAAAGTAGTGGGGAAAGCGTGCTTTAGCGGCAAGGTATTCAACTTGGTTTACGCGACCGGAACGAAAACTACCGCCATCAACCTCTTGCAGGCCCACCACATCAAATGGCTCTAGCACATTACCCATTTGCGCCAAGCGTTCCAGACGTTGAGGGTGAGGCAAAACATGCTGCCAACTACGCGTGAGGTAGTGGTGATACGCCGACGTTTGAATACCTACCTGCAAATTAAATGTCAGTAAGCGGATATGGCCACGTTCAACCAAAGACAACGCAGACGAGCCTACTTGCCCACCTGCGTGACCATGCTCTAACACCGTTATTGTGCACGCTCGTTACGCACGCGCTCGACAAGCGCATCCGCAATTTGCGGCATATTTTCCAAGCTACCTGCCGTGCTTGGCGACACAACGTAGCGGCCATCAACAATAAGCGCCGGCACACCCATTAAGCGCATTTCACGCATGCGGCTGTTGGCTTTATTGACTTCGCTACGAACGCCAAATGCCTTCAACGCCTGCTTAGCTTCTTCTTCACTGACACCGTAATTAGAGAAAAACTCGGCGATTTCATCCTCATCTGTCAGTGAGCGACCATCTTCATGAATGGCCTCAAAGAAATCAGCGTGCAGTTCATCTTCGATACCCAGAGATTCTGCTGCATAAAACGCCGTCGCATGAGTGTTCCAAGCACCACCCATGGTAGCCGGCATATGGACAATGCTAACGTCGTCTTCAAGCGTTTCGTACCACTCATTTACGGGTGTTTGCAGCCGATAGCAGTGCGGGCAGCCAAACCAAAACGCTTCGGTCACTTCAATTTGCCCCTCGTCGACCTGTGTCTCCACTGGCGACTCAAGCAGGGTGTAGTGCTGACCCTCGACCAACTCCTGAGCACTTACTGCCGCAGATAAACCTAAGCCAGCAATCGCGACCATTAACGTTTTCAACATAGCGAAAATTCTCCAAGAATGAGCGAGACTATGACTGCAGGACATGCATAGAGGTTCCCCATCTCTTTAATTACCAGTGAGATAGGGCACCTTTATTTATCATCAGCGACTAGTTCAAGCCTAATAGATAATTCGCTACAGCTTCCATGTCGTTATCACTCATTTTAGAAGCAATATCGCCCATAATGTTATTCGGGCTGTTAGCACGCTCACCGGAAGCAAAGTCTTGCAATGTAGACACCATATACTCTGTGTGCTGACCTGAAAGCGCTGGATATACCGCGCTGCCAATACCAGCCCCCGTAGGTGTATGACAAGCACTGCAAGCAGGAATACCTTTGGACATATCACCCGCCCGGTACAGCTCTTCACCGCGCGCTAAAAACTCTGAGTCTTCATCGTTGGTTTGGCCAAGATTTGCGTTTTGGCCTGCAAAGTGAGCCGCAACATCCCAAGCATCTTGATCAGAGAATGCATCAACTTGACCAGCCATGGTGGGAACCAAGCGGTTGCCGTCGCGAATATCCATGATTTGCTTGGCCAGATAGGACATCTGCTGCCCTGCCAGATTAGGGAAAGTACCCACTGCGCTGATACCTTGCTGACCATGACAGGCCGCACAGGTTTGAGCCAGTTCACGACCTGCCGCCGCATCCGCGTCAGCTTGGTGGTCGGTTTGAGCGTGTACGGTGCCAACGGCACCCATGGTAATTGCCAGGCTTGCCAGTAACTTTCTCATTGCTATTCCACTATGCCGTTTGATTATTGACTGGTACGCATCCCGGGCGCTGCCCAGGTTCAGCACTTTACCAGGGTCAGCTCCGCCAAAACGAACAACATGCCGTGTTGGTCGCTGCTGGCTAGAGCGCGATGGTACACTAGCGCCCCAGGTCGCAGTTATAAACCGCTTGCATTATAACGAATCACCCTAGCGGCGGGAATGCAAGTCCAGGTCTGCTTTTGGGGTAATTCGTCGCGGTACCGTCATTTACTCACGTTAACGTGGTGAAACGGGCCGTCTTATACGTCTGTTTTTCAGGATTAACACCATGTCTACTGCCAATGATCACCCAGTCGTTCGACTGAACTACCCCACAGCGCGTTTTATGATCAGCGCGCCAACGCTTGCTCTGTGTCCAGACGATACCGGCGCAGAAGTCGCGTTTGCTGGGCGCTCAAATGCGGGTAAATCAAGCGCGATTAACGCACTTACTCAACAAAATGCCCTTGCCCGCACCTCGCGTACGCCAGGCCGCACCCAGTTGATCAACTTTTTCAGCGTCATGAACGACGAATCGCGTCGCTTAGTCGACTTGCCAGGCTACGGCTACGCCAAAGTGCCTGAAGCGGTAAAACTAGAGTGGCAGCAGCACCTGTCTGACTATCTGCGTGGCCGCTTCAGCCTACGTGGCCTTGTACTGCTAATGGACGTGCGCCACCCGCTAACCGAGTTCGACCAAATGATGCTCAACTATGCAGATGAGCGCGAAATGCCTGTGCACATTCTGCTTACTAAGTCCGATAAATTAAAAAAAGGCCCTGCTAGTGCCGCGCTGCAAAAAGTCCGCTCTCGTCTTAAAGAGTGGGAAGACTTAGTCTCCGTTCAGCTTTTCTCATCGCTCAAGCGCGACGGTGTAGATACGCTTTCTCAAAAGCTCGACCAGTGGCTGCATACTTCTGAGTAAACCAAGGATCGCCGAACAAGCCAAGCTTTCCCGATTAAACGGAATCTTGCCAAACAAACTCAGTCTTCTTAAACAAGCCGCTTTTTCACGAGCGTCGCTCCAACCACTTGATCAACTCGGGCAATTCTTTCACGTGGGCAATGCGGTGGGTGCGTGCAGGCAAGGCTTGGTCGCCTTGCGCGGCGATCCATACGGCGTGCATGCCCAGTTGCTGTGCAGGTAATATGTCCTCTTGCCAGGAATCACCTACATGCATGGCGCGGTGCGGCACAACATTCAGGCGCTCCAGGGCGGTGAGAAACGGCCTAGGATCTGGTTTTGGCGCCAGTAATTCGCCTGCAGCAATAGCCACTGGAAAGTACGCCGCTAACGGCTGGCGTTTAAGGTGAATATTGCCATTGGTAATAGCGGCTAGCTGGTAACGTTCGCTCAACGCAGATAATAGCCCCGCGGCTTCGGGGTGCGGCGTTACTTGTACCCGCAGACGATGAAACTCATTCATAGCAGCGGCAGCCCATAGCAACGCACTGCTGCGTGCTAAGCCTTGGGCTTCCAGCTGTGCTTCTAACGCCCGCAAACGCAGCCAGGTAAAATCGCCACGCCGTTCTGGCACCCGCTTGGCCCACTCTTGGCGGCGCTCCAGATAATCGGCCAGCCCCTGCTGGTAACTTAGCGCTAATGGCGCTTCATGGCGTGCTTTGCGCCACGTTGCCAGCGCTTCAATTAGCCAACGATAGTGGCCCTCTTCCGTTTTTACCATCACGCCTTGGTTGTCCCATAGCGTATCGTCAAGATCAAACGTAATCGCTTGCAGAGAAGCCATGGTTAACTCCGTGTCGTGCGGCGTTTTGCGCGGGGGTGAGCGGCATCATAGCTTTCGGCCAAGTGCTGCCAATCCAGGCGGGTGTAGACTTGAGTAGTCGATAAATTAGCGTGGCCCAGCAATTCCTGCACCGCCCGCAGATCTTGGCTGGATTCCAATAAATGACTTGCAAACGAGTGACGCAGGCGATGGGGATGAAGGTGCTCAGGCAAACCACGCACAATAGAAAGTTGCGCCAAGCGCTTTTGAATACCACGGTGTCCCAGACGTTGCCCACGCTGACCAACAAATAACGCCATTTCGCCGGTTGCCGCTAGCTCAGACCGACACGACAACCACGCCTTAATCGCTTGATCCGCTCGCTGACCAACGGGCACTTGCCGGGGTTTACTGCCCTTCCCCATCACCCGCACATGCTGAGCATTTAAGTTATCTAAATCCAGCGCAGCAAGCTCCGCTAGGCGTAGACCGCTGGAGTAAAACAACTCGAGCATGGCTTGGTCACGTATTGCCAGCGGCGTGCCGTCGTGCGGCGTGTCTAAAAAGCGTGAGAGTGCATCCACATCAAGCGGTCTGGGCAAGTGGCTTGGCTGCTTTGGCGTGCGCAGTAGCCCCACCGGATTGTCGGCAAGCACGTGATGCTGCACAAGATAGTCAGCAAAACGTGATAGTGCAGCGCGGCGGCGGGCTAAACTTCTCGGCGCGAGGCCGCGACTGCGCTCCGCCCCCAAAAAGGCGCGTAGAAATGTAGTGTCTAACGTCGCTGCCTCGGTGACGCCGCGTTGCTCAGAAAAACGCTGCAGGGCGGTTAAATCCTGACGATACGCAGCCACGGTGGCAGGGCTTGCGTGGGTCGCAAGCTTACGTAAATACGCCTCGACCTGCGTCGTTAATGAGCTTGGGCTATCCATGGTGTTCTAGGCGCAGCAGTAGCCGTGCCACGATATCGCTCAGGTACTCTGTAAACAGCGTATCCATACTGGCGCGGTAACAGTCGGGGTCAGGACTTGCGAGCAGCAAATACCCCAGTTGCTCGCCCGCCGAAAGACGCGAAATGGCGCAAGAACCCGCGCGCCGGGGTGCTTTAGTATGTGGCAACAGACATTTCCAGTCGCTAACGCTGAGCTTGGCACAACGGCTGGTGCGCCCATCTAGCAGCGCAGCCAAACGAGCGCTGGCATGCTGGTCCAACACATGGCGTGGTGGTTGAGGCGGCGTTGGCTCCTCGTCACTCAATGAAGATGGGCACCATAGTGCCATTGCCGGCGTTTGAAAGTGCTCGCTTAACTGAATAGCAAGCGCTTGGGCCAAGGCATCACGATCTTCTGCTCCCACCAGACTGAGTAGCGTCTCACGCAGTCGACGGTATTGGGCTTCATTATGCCGTGCTGTTTCTAGCAGGTGCTCAAGCCGTCCCTCTGCTGTTTCAGCACGCTGACGTAAATCGATTACCAAGCGCTCTAGCAGCGATACCGCCCCATCAATGTGGGGGTGCGGTACCTTAAGTTGCTGCAGCAAGCCTTCACGACCAACAAAAAAATCGGGATGACGGGCCAGCCAAAACGCCACTTGATCAGGGTCGAGCGTTTTGCGCGGCTCGGGGGCTTGAGACATCGCCGTTCTCCTCGAATTAGTTGAGTGTGACACGACCGTCGAAGACGCGTGTAGCAGGGCCCACCATCACCAACGGCGCTTCGGGGTCGGGCCACTCAATGCTTAACTGACCACCCGGCAAATGAACGGTGACCGGGCTTTTCAATAACCCCTGGCGAATGCCACTAGCCACAGCAGCGCAGGCGCCGGTGCCACAAGCAAGCGTCTCGCCGCTGCCACGCTCATACACTCGCAGGCGAATTTCGCTGGGCGACACAACCTGCATAAATCCCACATTCACCCGCTTCGGAAAGCGAGGGTGAGACTCAAGCAACGGACCAAGATGCTCAACCGGTGCACTATCAACACTTTCCACCTGCAGCACAGCATGGGGATTGCCCATCGAGACAACTCCCAGCTCCAGCGTATCACCGTCGACCTCGACAGTGTGTAAGGGTTGATCCCCCGGTGCTTCAAACGGCAACGTGGCGGGATTAAAGCGCGGTCTCCCCATATCAACGCGCACCATACCGTCGTGCTGAACATTAAGTACCAGTGACCCACCGGCCGTTTCCACATGAATTTCATGCTTATGTGTCAGGCGCTGGTCGCGAACAAAACGTGCAAAGCAGCGCGCGCCATTGCCGCAATTTTCAACTTCGCTGCCATCCGCATTAAAAATACGGTAGCGAAAGTCCATCTCTGGATCACGGGGCGGCTCAACCACCAATAATTGGTCGAAGCCAATGCCAAAGCGCCGGTCTGCTAGCTGGCGAATCTGCTCATCACGCAGACGCGCTCGCTGAGTCACCAGATCCACCACCATAAAATCATTACCCAGACCATGCATTTTGGTGAAGTGCAACAGCATCAGCGCTCCCCTTCCGGCAGCAGAGCTTCACCGGCCCACAGGCTTTCCAGGCTTTCCCGAGCGCGGACCACATGATAGCTACTGCCATCGACCATCACTTCCGGAGGGCGTGGACGGCTATTGTAATTTGACGCCATCACAAAGCCGTAAGCACCCGCTGATCGAACGGCCAGTAAATCGCCCTCAGCAATTGCCAAATCGCGCTCTTTACCGAGGAAATCGCCGGTTTCACAGACAGGACCGACCACATCATAGACCGCACGCTCACGCTGCTGGCGGGTATCCACCGGCACAATCGCCTGCCATGCCTGGTACAACGCAGGGCGGATCAGGTCATTCATAGCGGCATCAACAATCGCGAAATTTTTGGTTTCGCCGGGTTTTAAGAACTCTACACGGGTCAGCATTAAACCTGCGTTAGCGGCAATAGAGCGGCCAGGCTCAAATAGCAAAGTAAGCGCTTCACCGCCCTCCCAGCGAGAAAGGCGTGCCAGCAATTGACTCGCATAATCAAACGGCTGAGGTGGCTTTTCATCACGATAAGGCACACCTAGCCCGCCACCTAAATCCAAATGGTCAATCTCGATGCCGCGCTCACGCAACCGCTCCATCAACATTAACAGCCGCTCAAGAGCATCTAAAAAGGGTGCCGTTTCAGTGAGCTGAGAGCCAATATGGCAGTCTAGCCCGGTGACACGCAAGTTGGGTAAGCTGTCAGCCAGCGTGTAAACATCCAGCGCTTCGTCGACTGGAATACCGAACTTATTGTCTTTCAGCCCAGTGGAAATATAGGGATGGGTACCAGCATCCACATCTGGGTTTACCCGCAGCGATACCGGTGCCACCTTGCCCAGTTCCGCCGCAACAGCGTTTAATCGCTCAAGCTCGGGACGGGATTCAACATTGAAGCACTTAATGCCAACGTCTAGCGCACGGGCCATTTCATGAGGCTGCTTGGCAACGCCTGAAAACACGACTTTTTTCGGATCACCACCCGCTTTCAGCACGCGTTCAAGCTCACCAATCGAAACAATATCAAACCCAGCGCCCAAGCGAGCAAGCAAACCCAACACGGCCAAATTAGAGTTAGCCTTCACCGCATAACAAATTAAATGGGGATGACCACCCAGGGCTTCGGTATAAGCACGAAAATGGCGCTCTAACGTCGCTTTCGAATAAACATAACAGGGCGTGCCCAGTTCAGCGGCGACCTGGGTAAGCGGGACGTCTTCGGCATAAAGCACGCCATCGCGGTAGTTAAAGTGATCCATTACCCCTCCTGCTCGGCAGCCGAACCATGGGTGTCTTCATCAGGCAAATAGAGCGGCCCTTTCTGGCCGCAACCCACTAATAGCAGCGCGATCATCAGCACCGCACTCAAGGTGGTAACACAGCGTTTCATGCATCACCTTTAAGCGCAGCTAACGCCTCGCGGGCACGGCTGGCAGCGGCGCGCACCTGATCAGGCGCGGTGCCACCGATATGGTTACGGGCGGCCACAGAGCCTTCTAATGTAAGCACCTCGAACACATCCTGCTCAATCGTGGCAGAGAACTGCTGCAATTCTTCAAGGGTCATTTCAGACAGATCTTTCTTAGTCTTCAAACCGTAAGCCACCGATTGACCGACAATTTCATGGGCATCGCGGAAGGCGACGCCCTTGCGAACCAAGTAATCAGCAAGGTCCGTGGCGGTTGAGAATCCACGTCGTGCGGCTTCATACATGCTGTCTTTTTTCGGCTCGATAGCAGGCACCATGTCAGCAAAGGCTTTTAAGCAGTCGCGCACGGTATCAACGGCATCAAACAGCGGCTCTTTGTCTTCCTGGTTGTCCTTGTTGTAGGCCAGGGGCTGAGACTTCATCAGCGTTAACAGCGCCATTAAATGACCATACACACGGCCCGTTTTACCGCGAACCAGTTCGGGAACATCAGGGTTTTTCTTCTGCGGCATAATCGAAGAGCCGGTGCAGAAGCGGTCAGGCAGGTCGATAAAATCAAATTGAGCGCTGGTCCATAGCACCAGCTCTTCACTCATCCGCGATAGATGCATTAGCAGAATGCTGGCAAAGCTGGTGAATTCGATAGCGAAGTCACGATCAGAGACGGCGTCCAGCGAGTTTTCTGCCGGGCGATCAAAGCCGAGTAATTCAGCAGTGACATGGCGGTCGATGGGGTACGTGGTACCCGCTAGCGCCGCGGCGCCAAGAGGCATCACGTTCACCCGCTTGCGGCAGTCCAGTAAGCGCTCGTGGTCACGGGTTAGCATCTCTTGCCATGCCAATAGATGGTGGCCAAAGGTCACCGGCTGTGCCGTTTGCAAATGAGTGAAGCCGGGCATAATGGTATCGGCTTCACGGTCAGCAAGCTCAATCATGCCTTCGCGCAGACGCACCAGCTCCGCTTCGATCACATCGATCTCATCACGCATGAACAAGCGAATATCGGTCGCTACTTGGTCGTTACGTGAGCGGCCGGTGTGCAATTTTTTGCCGGTAATACCAATTTTGTCGGTCAACCGCGCTTCGATATTCATGTGTACATCTTCAAGCGGGACCGACCAGTTAAACTCGCCTCGCTCGATTTCACCCTGAATCTCGGTGAGACCATTGATAATGGTGTCACGCTCTTCATCGGTCAGTACACCGACTCGCGCTAGCATGGTGGCGTGGGCAATCGAGCCCTGAATATCCTGGCGCGCCAGGCGTTGGTCGAAAGTCACAGACGCGGTGAAGCGTGCGACAAAAGCATCGGTGGGCTCGCTAAAGCGACCGCCCCAAGACTGGTTCGTAGCTTGGCTCATCGGAGGCATATCCTGCTGACAAAACTGAAGGAGTCGTTAAAAACTAAAGTCATCGTTATCAGAAAGTGTACCAGAGTCGCCGCACTCAGCGGCATGCCGTTTTATAGTCGTTTTTCATGTCGGCGAGGTCTCAGCGTCACTAAACGGATAAGGAGATTCGTGTAATAAGCTACGTATGGCTGAAAATGGCATCGGACGAGCAAAGTAGAAGCCCTGAAAATGCTTGCTATGGCGTGCGCTGAGATATGCATACTGCTCTGCCGTCTCTACGCCTTCGATTAATACCTCAAGACCCAGCTTGGCCGCCATGGTTACCACGCCATCGACAATCGCAGCATCCCGAGTGTCGTTGACCACGTCGCGCACAAATGATCGATCAATTTTAAGCTTGTTAATCGGCAAGTGTTTGAGATAGCTAAGACTGGAAAAGCCGGTTCCGAAATCATCCAGCGCAATATGCACACCCAGCGAACGCAGATCCTGCAATGTTTGTATGACATGCTCCGTACTGTCCATCAGTACGCCTTCGGTAAGCTCTAGCTCTAATAATTCGGGTGCCAAGCCTGTCTGCTCAAGCACCCGTTCAATAGATAACAAAAATCCCGCGCGCTGAAACTGCATGGGCGAAATATTCACCGCCATGGTAATAGGCACATTTGCGCTCGCGTTCAATCTGACAGCATCACGACACGCCCTCTCCAACACCCACTCACTGATCGGCATAATCTGTCCGGTATCTTCTGCCAAACTAATAAACTGGCCAGGAGCAATGTTGCCACGCTCAGGGTGATACCAGCGAATCAGCGCCTCTACGCCAGAAACTCGACCCGTGGAGCCATGTATTTGCGGTTGGTAATGCAGCTCAAATTGCGACTGTTCTATGGCTTGTTGCAACGCATGACGTAAATTAACCCGTTCAGAAACTTTACGATTTAGCTCATCGGTATACCACTGATAGGTATTACGCCCTTGCCGCTTGGCTTTATACATCGCCAGATCCGCCTGCTGTATAAGCTGGCGCGGTTCGCTAATCATTCCATCATCAGTGGCAATTCCTATACTGGCAGTAATACGTAGCTCGCTGCCTCGATACCAGTAGGGCGCAGAGAGACGAGCGAGCAGTCGCTCAACGACCTGCATGACATCTTTTTCATGGGCTAAATCAGGCAATAGAACGATAAACTCGTCTCCCCCAAAACGCGCCACGGTATCCCAAGGGCGCAGCTCTTCTTCAAGGCGCTTGGCGACCTCAATTAACATATAGTCGCCTACCTCGTGACCAAGCGTGTCATTAATCGGTTTAAAGTCATCTAAATCGACAAATAGCGCGGCTATATAGCGGTGATACCGCTTAGCCAGCTGGCAGCCCTGTGCCAGTCGCTGGTCGAGTAACAAGCGATTAGGCAAGCCTGTTAATGCATCGTGGCAAGCGTTATGTCGAAGCTGCGCTTGGTATTCGCGCTGGGCAGTAATGTCATTCTGTACACCAATGAAGTGCGTTACAGCGCCCGCAGTATCGCGCACAGGGGAAACATACAGATCATTCCAAAATGGCACTCCGTTACGACGGTAATTGCGCATCACGACATGAACGTCTTGCTGCGCTCGAATCCCTCTGCGCAGCTGATCCAGCGTGGTGGGATCCGTCTCTTCGCCCTGCAAAAAGCGGCAGTTTTGCCCTATCACCGTACCCCGAGAGTAGCCGGTAATTCGCTCAAAAGCCGTGTTCACATAAACTATTGGCAAATCATGCCGCTGAGCATCAACAATGATGACACCATTGATACTCGATTCAACGCTCCTCTCTAGCAGTGTAAGCTGCCGTTCTGTCGCTTTGCGCTCAGTGATATCTTGGGTTGAGCCCTGAACCTGAACAACGTGCCCCTGTTCGTCTCGTACGGCTTTTCCAATCACTCTTACCCATCGCCTTACTTCTTGTCGAGTGATGATCTCTAGCTCTTCATCAAAGCTGATACCGTGCTCGCAACAGGCTTCAAAAACCTCACGGATACGCTGCCGGAAGCTCGGCGCATAGAAGTCAATTGCCTCCTCAACAGTGGGTTGAAACCCGGGCGAAACGCCATGCAGGCGACACACCTCGTTCGACCAAATAGGCAGTCTTTCGGACATATCAACATACCAGCCACCAATCAGCGCTGTCTCGCCAACTATTTGGAAGAGCCTCTGATTACGGATGAGCTGTTTCTCGATGGCTTTTCGTCGCGAAATATCACGGGCGACTACGTAAATGACCCCTTCCCCCACCACAGCGGTCACTTCTAGCCACACCATTTGTCCCTCAGCCGTCAGCGCTCGAACATCAAACGGAGGTACTCTCTTTTGGGACTGGAGACACGCCAATGCTTCCTCGACAACCGGGATATCGCGACGGTCCACTACCTTGCTGCATGGCTTGCCTATCCATGCGCTAGCGGAATAGCCCAGCAAGGTTTCAAACATAGGATTGACGTTAAGTAAAATGCCTGCGAAATCAATACTAAAGAATAAGTCTTGTGATAATAAAAAAAACTGGTCTAACTTGCCTTGAGATTTAGCAAGGGGCATGGCATTACCTAAATATGTGGTTTGCCTGACAACACTGGCCTTAAATTCAGCCGGTTATTTTTACTGTGTGGCTGGGTGCTTTATGATGAGACTTATCATAGTTCGTCGCGACCTGTAAGCGACAAAGGGAGAACCACGTGTCATCCATCACTAAACTGCGCATTGCCACGCGTAAAAGCCAGCTTGCCATGTGGCAAGCCGAGCACGTCCGCGACCGCTTGATGGCGGCACACAGCGGCCTGGAAGTCGAACTTATTGCGCTCTCCACTAAGGGCGATAAAATTCTCGACACACCGCTTTCCAAGATTGGCGGTAAAGGGCTCTTTGTGAAAGAGCTAGAAGATGCCATGCTCGATGGGCGTGCAGATATCGCCGTTCATTCAATGAAAGATGTTCCTATGCACTTTCCCGAAGGGCTCGGTCTTTCTGTCATTTTGGAAGGCGCCGATCCGACCGATGCGTTTGTTTCTAACCACTATACCAGCATCGACGAGCTACCAGAGGGTGCTCGTATCGGTACCGCTAGTCTGCGTCGTGGCTTGCAAATACGTGAAGCGCGCCCTGATCTGCAGATTCTTAATCTACGCGGAAACGTACAGACTCGCTTAGCCAAATTAGATGCGGGCGAATTTGATGCCATTATTCTCGCCACCTCTGGCTTGAAACGCTTAGGTCTCGATGAACGAATTGCCCAAGCACTGCCGCCTGAAATATGCCTTCCTGCCTGTGGCCAAGGGGCACTAGGCATCGAGTGTCGCCTCCATGACCCCGAGCTAATCGGCTTATTAGCCCCGCTGGATGACCCCGACACTGCCACCCGTGTACGTGCCGAACGCGCCATGAACACCCGTCTTGAAGGCGGTTGCCAAGTGCCTATCGCAGGCCATGCCGTGCTTGATAAGGCAGGCGATACTATTTGGCTGCGCGGTTTGGTTGGCAACCCAGAAGGTACAGAGGTACTGCGTGCAGAAGGCAGCGGTTCCATTCATGAGCCCGAAGCCCTGGGTATCCGAATCGCCGAGGATCTGCTGGATCAAGGGGCAGGCGATATATTAGCCGAGGTGTATGGCCGCAACGTATGAGTCAACCGGTACTGATCTGCCGCCCCGGTGAGCGGGGTGAGGCCCTAGCAGACTCGCTGCGTGCTAAGGGAGCTTCTGTAGAGCACCTCAATGTTATGCGCTTAGAGCCGCTGCCCGAGGACCACGTTCAACGTAGCGTGTGGTTAGATATTGATCAGTACCATAAAATAGTGGTGGTCAGCCCCTTTGCCGCTTACTGTTTAAGCGAGGCGCTTGATCGCTATTGGCCACAGCTGCCTGTGGGCATTGATTACTATAGCGTAGGCCGTGCGACGGCAAGCATGCTCTTTGAACAACTGGGTGTGCGTGTCCATATTCCTTCGCCTGACTACGGAGAAGACACGAGCGAGGCGCTGTTGTCACTAGCCTCACTCAAAACGCTTACGCATCAGCGTATATTGCTAGTGGCTGGTGAAGGTGGTCGCTCATTATTAGCCGATACATTGAGCGCACGTGGGGCCAACGTGACCCGCATAGCCGTGTATCGACGTGTATATCAAGCGCCAACGCCTGCCCTGCAACAACGTCTATTAACCGGCGATTATCGAGCGTTAATCGCTACCAGCGGCGAACTGCTTCAACATCTGGCAAGATGGTGTGAACAAGCAGCGTTGAACCAACCGCTAATCGTTTCCAGTCACCGTTTAGCTAAACTGGCCGGTAAACTGGGTTTTCGTGACCTCAAGGTGGCGTCGGGAGCAACACCAGCTGCACTGGCAGCGGCGTTGGGTCGGTCCTGCAACCCGAAGGGTGCCGATGTCGATCAAGGAACTTAATAAGGGCTAGCGACAGATGAGCAAACAACCAAATGATCAGGAAGGCGTACACAACGCGTCTGCCGATACAACTCAAAACGACGCTAAACCGAGCGACACCTCCGCGTCAGCCGCGTCGGGCGGCGAAACGTCAACAGCAGGCAATACGGCAGCATCTTCTTACGCCGCTAAAAACAGCCGCTCGCGTCGCCGTAATAAAGCGGGCTCTAGCGCGCCCAGTGCCAGCACCGCCTCAGCGAACGTCAATAATGACCAAGCCTCGCCCCAACCAAGCGACGCGCCCAAACAGACAGCTGATGCTAAATCTTCTGCAGATACTAAATCTTCGGCAGACACTAAGCCGTCAGCAGGTACCAAGCAGACGGCAAGCGCCAAGCCAACGAGCAGTGGCAATAGCACGTCTAGCAATAGCGCGTCTGGCAATGCTGCGCATGTCCCGCCCTCTTCTAAGAACAGCACCACGAACAGTGGTGGTGGCAAAGGCAGTGGTATCGCCATTGCATTGGTGATTATCCTGGCACTTGCCGTCGCGTTTGCTGCTTGGCAAGGCTGGCAACGCTTGGATAACCAGCAGCAGCGTATAGACGAGCTCGCCCAACTGACACAAAGCAGTGCCTCGCAACAGGCAGTTAGCAACCTAACATCGCGCATTGAGAGCAGCGAAGCCGAGCGCACCCAAGCGCTGAATAGCACGATGAGCGAACTGCGTAGCGAGCTGGACAGCTACCGTGGCGAGGTCAACAGCACATTAGACAACGTGCTAGCTCAGCTTTCTCAAGAGCAGGAGACCGACGAGCGAGACTGGCTTCACGCTGAAGCCGCCTACCTGCTACGGTTAGCCAACCAGCGCCTGCAACTGGAAGGTGACGTTGGAGGTGCTGCCGCCCTGCTGCGTACCGCCGATGCTCGCTTGGTCGATGCCGACAACCCTGCATTAACGCCAGTACGTCGTGAAATTGCTAACGAACTTGCCGCCCTGGACGCCGTACCACAGGTTGATCGCACAGGTATTTATCTTGCATTGAACGCTCAGCAAGAGCGTATTGCTGGCCTACGCCTGTCACAAGAGATCGAAGAGCGCGCCGTTACCTCTAGCATTGAACAGCCGCCCACGGGCACTTTCCAACGTCAATTGGCTCGCTTTGGGGAAGAGCTAAAAGATCTTGTGGTGATTCGTCAGCACGACGAAGCGTTAGAAACACTGATTACACCCGAGCAAGAGTCCTATCTGCGTCAAAGCCTACGCCTGATTCTTGAACAGTCTCAGCTGGCACTGCTTAAAGAAGAGCAAGCGCTTTTTGAGGCAAGCATCGATAAGGCACTGGCGCTGCTCAACGGCTACTACGATACCGAACGAGAAGAGACGCAAAGCGTTATTGCTCGCCTGCAAGAACTGAAGCAAACCCAGGTGCAGCCTGAGTTACCAGACATCAGTGCTTCGCAACAGGCACTAGCGGGCTTTATTGAAAACCGCTTTGAGTCGCGTCGCCAAGGTGGAGGTGATGCATGAGAAAGCTAATTCTCTTAATTGTTGCCGGCTTAGCGGTCGGCGCACTGTTCGGGCACCTGATGATGTCGGTGCCAGGCTACTGGTTAATACGCGTTGGTGACACCTCGGTACAAACGTCGTTTTGGTTCGGCTTGGTGCTGCTACTGGGTGCCTTCATCGTTTTGCACTTTGCATTACGCCTGCTCAGCGGCATTATTCGTCCGGTCGGGCGTTTTCGCACCTGGAATAGCCGTGCCCGCAATCGTCGTGCCATGAAACGCACCGTGCGCGGCTTGGTGGCCTTAACCGAAGGCCGTTGGAAAAAAGCCGAGAAAACGCTGGTGCGAGCGGCTGACGATTCCAGCACACCTCTTGTGAACTACCTCTCTGCGGCACTGGCGGCGCATTACCAAGGTCACCACGAAATGTCTCAGGAGCATTTAAATCAGGCTCAGCTCACTACCGAAGGGGCTGATACGGCGATTGGCCTGATGCAAGCTCAACTGATGATTGATCGTCAGCAGCCTGAAGAGGCGCTGGCCATTCTGAATCGTCTGGATAAGAAGCTGCCCAACCACCCGCAAGTCCTCAAGCTGCTTAAGCAAGTGCACTTAAGCGTTAACGATTGGGAAGGCTTACGCCAGTTAATACCCCGTTTGGCAGCGCAAAAGCTGATCACTCAGCAAGAACGTGAGCAACTGGAATTCAAAGCATACCGTGAATTGATTATTTTTGAGGCAAAAAACCCCACGAATATCGAGCGTGTACGCGGGCTATGGGCCGATATGCCGGACTATCTACGCGGCAATACCGAGCTAATCGTGCTCTATACCGAGGCGCTTTTACAGGCCAACGAAGAGCCTATTGCTGAGCGCTTGCTTAATCACTCACTGGACAACCACTGGGATGCGCGCTTAGTAAAACGCTACGGCCTACTAAACGTAGACGCTGCGCGCCAGCTAGCAAAAGCGGAAAAATGGCTGCAAGAACGCCCCAACGATCCCGAACTATTGCTGACCTGTGGCCGACTATCGCTGCGTACTGGTAAGTGGGAAAAAGCACTGGAGTACTTTGAAGCCAGTCAACGTCAACGCCCCAGCGGTGAAGTATGCGCCGAGCTTGCTCGCCTCTATGCAAGCCTTGGCGAACACAACAAGAGCCAGCTCTACTACCGGCATAGTGTCGATATGCTCGCTAAATCACTGCCCTCGCTTCCACAGCCAAGCGATGCCAATGACAGCAAACAAAGTGAGCTCAAAAAAGGCGTTAAACAAAGCGCTTAACGTCGTTAGCAAGCCGCTAATGAAAAAGGGTGCCCATCATGGGCACCCTTTTTCTTTACGTGTTAACGCGTTTTTTTTGCCAAATCTGACGGTGTTTCAACCGCGTCATCAGCAGCTAACTCAGACGTACAATGGTAAAGAACCGAGCAGCTTGCGCTGATCAAGCAGAAAACGCTCTCTTAACATCAAGTGGTTTTGAGGTGATTGCTACGAGTAGGCAGGCACAAATAGATCAGCGATTGGCGCTGTTGCCCCAAGTGTGCATCAGTTCGTTGGAAGGCCAGGTTTCGTCTAGCAATTTAACGGCTGTCTCATGACCTGCTACTGGCAACCCTGTCGGGTCGAGCACCCCGATCTGCACCAGTAGCGAAGCCTGATCCCAGTAAATATGTTCATGATAGAGCTTGTCGCCGCGGAACTTGACGATGGCGACGAGCGGGATTTCCACATACTTACCGGTGGGCGCAATCCCTGGTAGCAACCAGTCGATCTCGCGATCGTGGGTAAAGCAGAACAATGTTTCATCAACGATTTGAGTCGCCCCGATAGTGCGTGATAGAGGAATCAGGGTAGTGTCGGCGGGATTACTGTCGACGAAGTGATGCTTGTAGAAGCGATAGAGCTGCCGATACCCCACCCCGCCCGTGAGCGTCGGGATATGGTTGACATAGGGCTGTTCCACCATGGTGGCCATGGTGGCCATGGTGGCCATGGTGTCGTCCACGTTGCGGGTAGAAAACTCATACTCGCAATGCTTATCCCACAGCGCCGAGAGATCGTAATGAGGCCCTATCGCATTGCGAAAAGCCGTCACCGAGCGCTGGTGGGCCATGAGCGCTGAGGGCTTGTGGTAGTGCTCTGAATGAGGGCGGGCAAAGGCATGATCCACACCCGGGTATAGATACAGCTCGATATTATCCTGCTCGCCCAGGGAAGCTTCTATCGCCTCGCGGGCGGCGGCGGGACAATATTCATCCTGTTCGGCGAAGTGCAGCACTAGAGTCCCACGGATGTTTTTTGCCTCGTCCAGATGGTTCTCGATTCCCATGCCGTAGTAACCCACCGCGGCATCTACATCACAACGACAAGCCGTCAAATAGGCCAGACGGGCACCGAGACAGAAGCCCAGGGCACCTACGGCACCACTGCACTCTGGACGCGACCGTAGGGTCTCGACAGCAGCGGCGATATCTTCAATACCGAGCTCCTGATCGAAGCCTTGAAATAAACCAAAGGCACGTTGCCAATCCTCCGGGGTATAGTCTAATTCAATGCTAGGCGCCTGACGCCAGAACAGATCCGGTGCCAGCACCACATAACCCTCTTCAGCGTAGTAATCGGCGATTTCACGGATGGTGGCATTAACACCGAATATTTCCTGCAGCAGCACAATCCCGGGGCCGCTGCCGGAGGCGGGAACGGCCAGATAACCAGTGAAGTTTCCGCTGCCATCCGCTGCCTTGATCTCGATAGAAGTGCCCATGTAGATACCTTTCGTTGTTGTTGGCGGGTCATTGCTAAAGTCCACGCCATCACCTTAGACAAGAAAGTAAGCACTTCACGATCCGCTAACTGCCATCTCTATCCGCTGAGTGCAGAAAGTAATTTGCCAAGAAATGAATCAAGAAAATCGCTATTTATACTGAAAGGACTTTCGACACTCCCCATTGATGCGGGCACATAACAACAATTGAGATCCTTATGACAACGCAACAATCACTACCCCGTTGGATGAAGCAAGCCCTGATGGAGGATCATCGGAACTTGGTATTCAGCTCGACTGCCGCAGAGGAAACACGCACAAACGTCGCCAATATCTTTAAGTCACATCATCTGGAACCGTTGAGTCACGGTGGCAAACTGTCTGCCCGCCTGCACTCAGTAGCGCTGGGCTGCGTCTCCTATAACCGCCTCGCCTATGGCGGAGCTGTGCGCATCGACCCTGAGCGGCTCGAGCACTTCTACCTGATTCAGATGCCCCTACAGGGACAAGCCCGGATTGACAACGACGGCGAACAGATCGACTCGGGACAGCTGCTGGCCTCAGTACTCAACCCCACGGCACGACTCAGGATGCACTATAGTGAAGATTGTGATCAGTTGATGCTACGTATCGAGCGTGAAGCACTAGAGCATGCCTGTAGCCGCTTTTTGGGACGCCCTCTACGCGCCCCTTTAAGTTTTCACCCCGTAATGTACTGGCGCGACACGCCCAGCTGGTTCAACCTAATCGGCTATATCACTCGGCTGCTCAAGGAGTCACCGGAGGCACACCAAGATCCGCTGATTTCCCCCCAGCTTGAGCAATTGATCATCCATACCCTGTTAACGACTCAGCCCCACAATTACAGCGATGCGCTGCGCCAAGGGGATAAACGCCTCGCCCCACGCCACGTCAAACGGGTGGAGGAGTATATCGAGGCCCATGCCCAAGAGCCGCTGACCCCGGCTCAGTTGGCGTCGGTGGCTGGTGTTAGCCTGAGAACCCTCTATGCCGGCTTCCGAGATTTTCGCCATCAGAGCCCCATGGAAACCTTACGCCAGGTGCGTTTAGAAAGAGTCCGGCAGGCGCTGCTAACCGACACCGACACGGCGACAATCACCGACATTGCCATGGGCTGGGGCTTTACTCATATGGGGCGCTTCAGCCTCAGTTATCGTCAGGTATTTGGCGAATCGCCCAGCGAGACACTACGAAGCCGGTGTCTCGTCGGCCGGTAGCGAGCAGAAAGTCTGCGGTTTTGTCTTTATTCAGGCGGCTAAAAGCAATACTTTTAGACGAATAGCCATTGCTTCACCAAAGTGGCAAAATAACAATACAAGTTCGCAATGCGCACTTAAAGACGACATGCGAACAAACCCTCGACCGCGCTACGGCCTCAAGGCCCCAAAATAATGATTACTGCGGCGAGGCTAGGAGGAAACATGACCGTACCTATGGCCCGACAACAAATCACCGCCGAGTTTCGTCATCCCGACTCGGCCTGCCGCTGGATGAGCCAAGTCAACGGCCCCCATCGTCTGGAAGTACCTCAACCGCGTCAGCTCAGCTTTCGCCATCAAGGAACCTGCCTAGGCAGTGTTTCGATCGGTACCATCGAATACGCCACTCGGGTAACCGTCGACATTGCCGATCTGACCCACAGCTACAGCATTAGTTTGCCCCTTCAGGGCACCCAGAGCATGGAGTATCAAGATAAAGCCTTCGACTCTGATACTGCCGTGGGAGCGATCATCTCGCCTAGCCAAACACTGCGCCTGAGCATGGACGAGCAATGCCAGAAGCGCCTTGTACGCCTCTCCCGCCAAGCCCTTGAACACAAGCTATCACAGCTGTTGCACCGCCATTTATCACAGCCAGTCATCTTTGAACCACGCATGCTTCTAAGCGGAACGGTGAAAGAGTGGTGGCAGATGGTAGCTAACCTGCAGGAAATGCTGCATGCCGAAGGTTCACTCTGCGATATTCCCGAGGTGTGGGGCAATTTCGAGAACTCACTGATTACCAGCCTGCTGTATACCCAGCCTCACAACTACACAAGCGAGCTACTCGGTCGCCAACAGGGGCGCCCTGCCTACCTGAGTGACTTAGAAGCGCTACTCCATGAGTCCTTGGATCGCTCCCTCGGCCTAGCCGAATTGGAACAAGCGGCTGGCGTCTCACGAGAACGGCTCTATCGAGACTTCCATACTCACTACGGAGTCTCTCCCATCGCCTACTTCCGCCAACTGCGTTTCGACTATGTGCGCCAGCGCCTGGAACGAGCCACCCCCAACGAAAGCGTATCGAGCATCGCCATGGATTGCGGCTTCCAGCAGTTGGGGCGCTTTTCACAGGAGTACAAGGTGCGTTTCAGCGAACTGCCCTCGGAAACCCTAAAGCGCTCGGCCACTGTACTGTTACAATAAAAGCCCCTGCCTTACCAGTGCCAAGCACAGATACTTATCTACGATAATGAAACCGCCAAAAAAGATGGTTTATTTTGCATATAAATCATCTTTTAGCACATAGCATGGTAAAGAGAGTCACAGCGGTTTCAATAACCATGAGACATCATTTTTATTATCAATAACAGAACCCACCAATCGTTGGCTAAGTGCCTAACCGAAAGTTTTCGTGCATAATGTATGTAGGA
>NZ_JABUZD010000124.1:0-16312 GCF_014897875.1 Halomonas sp. 3A7M | reverse complement strand
GCAGATGCAGATGCAGATGCAGATGCAGATGCAGATGCAGATGCCGATGCTGACGCAGATGCAGACGCAGACGCAGACGCTGACGCTGACGCCGATGCTGACGCCGATGCTGATGCCGACGCCGACTTCGAACTAGTAAATGTCGATGTTGCTGCGAATCTGGAGCGTGAAATCAGCTATGAGCCGGAAGAAACGCCGGATACGGGTAGCGATAGCCAGTTCGACTTGCTTGGTATCGACCTTCTAAGTGGACTCGCCAACCTGGATATTGGCTCTGGTGACCACCCGCTAGTCGAGTTCAGTCTGGATGAAAATACCAACGAGACCACGTTCAACGTCGATATCTCTGGAGCTCTGGAGGTCGGTGTACTGGACGACTATGTTCTGATCGTTGAAAGCTTTGAGAACGGGGAGTGGGGACGTGTCGAGGATGGTGAGAATAATCTCGACGAAGGACTGCTTTCACTGAGTCTGCTTGGCTTGGGTGGTACTTCAGGGCAGGTGACTCTGGAAAATCTGGATGCGGGCGACTATCGCGCCACCCTGGTTCCCGATCCAAGCTTGATCAATGTTGGTGTGGCCATCACTCGTGAGCTTGACGTTACCGCTACCGACTTGCTGGAGGTTGAGGACATTACAGTTGGTGAGGTTGCGGAAGGCAACTTTATTGATGAGGCCGCTAGCGGAGATGCCGGCAACCTGGAAGTTCAGTCCATCGCCTTCAATGGTACTGAGTTCACGCCTGTGAATGGTGAGATAGAAGTCGTTGGTGAATATGGCACTTTGGTCATAAATGCCGATGGTTCTTACACATACACGCCGAATGCAGAGGCGGGCAGCGCAGGTGTGGATAGCTTCACAGTGAACGTCGTGGATACTGTGACTAACGAAGAAAAATCCGCGAATATCAACGCTGAAGTGGCACTAGTCGATGTGCCAGGCGAAGGGGATGCCGACGCACCAGATATGCCGACGGCAGCTTTCAATGCTGCAGGTAACGAAGTTACCGGTGAAGCCGAGCCGAGCAGCACGGTCACGGTGTATGACGAAAACGGTGAAGAGATAGGTACGGCGATTGCCGATGAAGAAGTCGGCAGCTACACCGTTACGCTGGATGAGCCGTTGACCAACGGTGAAGACACCGGTGACGCCGAACTGGGCAGCACGGTCACGGTGTATGACGGAGATGACAACGTGCTGGGTACCGCCACCGCCGATGCAGAAACCGGCAGCTATAGCGTGGAACTTGATCCGGCCTTGGCCGACGGTGAAGACACCGGTGACGCCGAACTGGGCAGCACGGTCACGGTGTATGACGTAGATGACAACGTGCTGGGTACCGCCACCGCCGATGCAGGAACCGGCAGCTATAGCGTGGAACTTGATCCGGCCCTGGCCGGCGGTGAAGAGGTAACGGTGACGGCCACTGATGGTTCAGGCAACGAATCCGAGTCAACCCCCGCGACCGCACCGGATACCACCGCACCGAACCTGCCGGGCGTGACCATTGGTAATGGTGATGCCTTCCTTACCACCGATGATCTTGATGAGGATGGCAATGTCGAAGTCACCATCGACCTGACCGACACCAACGCCGAGATCGGTGACACTCTGACCGTCAATGGTGTGGAAACCACCTTAACAGAGGAGCACATCAACGCTGAGGAAGTAGTGACCGAGGTTGAAGCGCCGGAGGGTGGTGGGACCCTGGAAGTCACGGCCCACTTGGCCGATGCTGTGGGTAACGTATCCGCCCCCGGTACTGCCAGTGCCACAGCGCTAATAGATGGTGAAGCAACCGCTAATTTAGGCAACCAGACCAGCCTGGACTACACGCCGGATAGTACCTCTGAGGTGCAGGTAATCGATCTTCTGGATAGCTTCCCAGAAGATGCGGGCACCACCGTGATTGTTGGAGACAATGAGGACTTCAACGCCTTCTCTGGGGATCTGGAGGTCGAGGTCAGTCAAGTTGGGCTATTGGCAGTGGCCGGTGCCTTCCGTGTCGATGTCTACGATGCAGGCGGTAATCTCGTGCACACCGCAGCCACCGCGGACAGTCCCTTGGTCGGTGATGTGGCCGGCCTGGGTATATTGGGGCTAACGGATGACGGAGCGCTAACCACAAAGGTTACCGGGCTGGAACCTGGGCAGTATCAGGTCATTGTGCGCAGCGATGAGAGTGCATTGAACCAACTGGTCGGCGATCTCACTCTGTCGGAGTTGGGCGATAGCGGTGTTGTGCTGGGTGAAGAAAATCAAGAGGTGGTGCTGGGTGCCGTGGAGGATGCCCTGAATGGCACTGTTCCTGTTCTTGACCTCTTGGGTCTTGGCTTAGGCACTGTCGTTGTCGGAATCCTAGAGCCAGTACTGGATACCACGACAGAGCTAGGGGCTGGAGAACTGGTCGATACCATTGTCGGCGGCTTGAACGATCTTGGCCTGACCTATCTGGTAGATGAGGTGCTCGATGCAGTTGCTGATGCCTTGCTCACCGAGACCCTGACGCTGCTCGAGCAGACCGAAATTACCACCACGCTGACCGAGCACGGCCTGGAGGGCGATGGTATCGCTGAAGGCACCGTGGACACGGGGGCTGGGGTAGTTGGCAGTGTGATAACGGAAGTCGCCAATAGCAGCGGACAAACCGTGCAACTGGAGGCTGGCACGGCAACCATTGCGGGGCTCTACGGTGATCTGGTGATCAATGAGGATGGCAGCTACACCTATACCGCCAATGGAGATATCGCCTCGCTAAACCAGCAGGAGACGTTTACCTACACGGTATCCGATGGCGACAGCCAGGCAGAGGCGGAGCTCACTGTTACGATCGAGGGCGAAATTCCGTTCTCGGCTAGTGATGATACCGCCACCATCGATATCGAATGGACAAACGTCACTGATAACGACTTCCACCAGGATGAGGGGTCGGCCAGCTCCGTTCTGCTAGTCTTGAACTTACCCTATGAAGGTGAAGAATTCGAGATCGAGCCTAATATGGAGCTGTCAGGCGTCGTTATCGCTTCTTCGTCGGTTAATCTTCTTGGCGGTGGCAACCTTAACATCCAGCGGCTTGACGATAACGAAAATTGGGAAACGGTTCACTCTCAAGAGTTCGGCAACTTGGTGGGTGTGGCTAATGAAGTAGCCAGTATCGATATTGCTGGACTGGATCTCGACCCCGGAACTTACCGAGTCCATTCACAGATCACTGGTGTAACAGCAGATGTCAACATCGATGGTAGCTTTGCCGCTACCTACCTTGATCAGTTCGAGTCCGCTTTCGTACCGGTATCGGGCAATCTGCTGGATAACGATGAGGCGATAGGCGCAAGTTTGGAGATCCTTGAGCCGGATACGGGGGACTATGTTGAGATCGGTGATGAGCCGATAACGATCGAAGGAGATTATGGCTCCCTGACCGTGGATGCCAACGGCAACTATAGCTACACGCCAAACGGTGACCTGGAGCACTTCACTGAGCCGCACTCGGAGGCGTTTGTCTACCAGCTTACCCACCCCAACGGCAGTACGAGTGAGGAGGCTACGCTGATCATTGAGCTTGAAGCGGTCGATGGGGAGGCGAGCCAACTCGACGATGAAGGCATTGCTGCGATGAGTACCTTCAGCCTTAGCGATATGGACTTCGGTGATGACACCGAAGAGCTGGTATTCCCTGAGTCTGAGGACAGCAACGAAGAGGAGGAGCAAGTAACGAGTGGTACTGATGGCTTTGAGGAGGTGCCAATGGGCGACTTCTCCGAGCCGAAGAATCCGCTTGACGATGAGTTTGATCAGACTCCTATGATCTGATTAGTACTCTAACGTTGGCATAACTGCCAAAGCACCGGGCCTTCGGGCCCGGTGTTGTTTTGAAGTTATTTGAAATCATCCATGAGACGATAAGCAGCGTTCAACATTAGGCCGTTGTGGGCTGAGTCGCTACGCGCTGTATTCGGCCATGATTAGGCAGTCTCGCTTTCCAGCCAAGCAACGATTTTATGCATTCCTGTGCTGTTTGAGCCTTTTACGAGCACACCGTCGCCATCGTTGAAGGTATCTGCCAGCACTGTTTTTAACGCATCAATAGACGCCACGTGGGCACCTTGCTGCGTAGCAGGCAAACGCTCCCAGAATGTTCGGTAATGGGGCCCAACGACATACAGTGTGTCGATTTTAGTACGCTCGACAGCCTCTAAAAGTGCCGTGTGGTACTGCTCGGCTGATGGCCCCAAATCTTCCATATGCCCCAGAATGGCAACTCGTTGTCCTTCAACAGCGAGATGTCCCAGTCGATCCAATGCTGCGGCCATTGAGCCTGGGTTGGCATTGTAGGCATCATTGATTAGTGTGAATTGGCGACCCTTAAAACGAATAAGTTTCTCCTCTCCACGGCCGGGTAATGGGCGGAATGTTTTTAAGCGTTCTAGTATTGATGCTAGCGGATAGTCTAGTGCCGTAATGACGGCTATTACTGCAAGGCTATTCAAGGCCATATGGTGGCCTGCTGCTCCAATTTCCACGCGTTCCTGTGGGCCGCCGTAACGTGACAATGTGGCAACCTGCGTTACGTTTTCATAGCTAATCAGTCGTATGTCACTCTGCTCGTGTTCGCCAAACAATATGACGCGTTGCTCGTTCTTAATGGCGGCCGAGTAGACCATTTCAAACTCGAGCATATCTCGGTTGATGACAGCGATCCCACCCGGTGACATACCCTCGAAAATGGCGCTTTTGACGCGAGCAATATCAGCCACTGTGTGTGAGCTACCTATATGCGCCGGATGGACGTTTAGGAAAACAGCAACATGCGGCCGTGCCATTCTGGAACTGGTCGGCATTCTGCCGACTGCCATTTCTAGTACTAGGTGTGGCACATCCCATCCTGCTGAAGATAGGTTCCAGGCAACGCCATGCGGTAAATTTGCATTGTGTGCACTGGCATAAACGTCACCTCGGGTTGCTAGCGCATGTGCCAGCATAGCCACGGCCGTCGTTTTACCTGAGCTTCCAGTCACTCCGACAACAACACCGCTCAGCTGATTTCGAGCATAGCGGCCAAGGGCTAAGATTGCCTCCCCGATGTTGTCGACCTCAAGTATTGGGAGTTCGTTGCTTTCTAGCGCCATCGTGGATGATGAGGATGAACTCACCATGATACCTGCTGGTGTTGGTAAGGTGCTCACGCGACTTGGCAGAACGCCGACCTTCTCACCCTCGCCTCTCACAACCACGAGGTCGCCACCACAAACGCTCGGAGCGAAATACTTAACTCCCTTTGCGAACCAGTCGTGTGTAGGCCGTCGAAGCCAGCGCCCCCCTGTGGCTGCTTCTATGTGATGGGCATTCCAGGCGCGGTCGTTGACCACTGGGTAGGGGGCGCAGGGCGCTTTTAGATAGTGGGTCAAGAACGCAACATACCCTGACAAATAGTGCTCCACATCATCGATACGTACACGGAAACTGTGGTGGCGAATAAAAAAGCTACCCATGATGCGCTGCGGGTTCTGAAAGTAGATAGCAAATTCTGGCCAGAAAAAACCATTGAGCAGGTAGTGTGCCCGTGCTTCTAATGCGCGGTAGAACTTCTTAAGATCAATTTGCTCCAGCAGGTGTTGATGCTGCTTGCTGGTTTCCAGGCGTGTAATCATTTTGTGAGCTGCCATCATCAATTCAAGCAGCGTTGGGAAAGTCGTAATACGTCCCATCACAAAATTAAGATGCCCTGAAACGTTTTTGATACCAAATTGGTAGTAACGCTCTTCTGGTCGGTAAAGAGTTAATTCATTGACGCAGTAGCTAAGCCAGTGGTCGTGAGTTTTCCAGTGGTCTTTTTCGATAAAATACTCAAAAGCGCTTACAACGGTGTTTAGCCAGCGTTCGTCTTTAGTAAGGCCGTATAGGCGCATTAGGCCGAAAGCGGCCTCGCCATCGTAGTATATGATACGAAACTCTTCTTTTATGCTGAGATCGTCGGCATTTAAAACGTGATGGAACTGGCCAGTGTCCTGATTTTGCATGCGCTGTATACCGAGCGCCAGCTGCTCCATAAGCGGCAAGTATTGCTGGTCATTAGTAAGCTCTGTGTATTTAACAAGGGCAAGCAAGCATACCGCGTTGCCGCCGAGCTTTATTTCGTTGTTGCTGTCTTGTAAGTAAGCGAGGGTTTCTCCAGAAGGTAAGGTATATTGGCGAATTAATTGGCTCGTTAAGTGCTCCATAGAGCGGTCTATTGCAGACTTTAACTCGCTACTTTGAGTGACTTCCCATGCTTCAAGCATAGAGTACGTGGTACTGGTGTGGCGAAGCGTATTGTAGGCGTTGATTTCTCTGTCGAAGCAGGGGTGAATGCCATAGATAAAGCGGCCTTTTGCATCGACCTGCTCTGCCAGGAATTGGCTGGATTGCTGGATTAATGAGGTAACCTGAGCAGGGTCTAGCTGCTCGATAATTCGCCGCCCGGTATTGCGACCTTCTTGACCGCCGCTATAGCCGTGAAGCAGTTCATGCGGTTTGTCGGGTTGCACTAAAATGGCTTGGGTGGTGAACAGCAGGGCTTGATCTTGGAGGGCTGGTAATGAGAAGTGCTTACCGTAGCGCTTCACACCATAGCTGAGAAAGTTTTTCTTGTTCAGTGCGGCTTTTGGCTGATTGCCACCTAGGTACAGCATGGCGTTTGCGTTGAGTTCTTGCTCAAGAAAGGCGTAGCGGAAGTTGGTATCTAGACAGACGCCATAGCGGAAATAGTTGCGCTTTACGCTTTGCATCTCTTTTAGGCAGTCGGCCCATGGCATGGCCCGCGTTCCGGTTACCCAGTCAATACGTAGCCAGCGTACCTTAGGCGACTCTTTAAATTTTCGTTGTTGCCAGTCGGCGAGCTTTTTCCACACCTCGGCTAGATGCTTACCTGAAAACTGCACCACGGTTGCTCGTTGCAAGCCATCCGTGAATGATAAAAAGAGGGTAAGTGATTTGTTTACTGATAAATGGGCTTTCGACAGCTCTGCTTCCAGTGGCGCTTTTGCCTGCACAATTAACTCTGAGAGTTTTTTTGTGGGGTGCTGCTTGATCAGGCTGCGTACCTGAGGCTGTTTGGCCTTTGGTTGGGCACTACGTGCGGCGGTAGGCTTTTTCACTGTTGGTTGCTGGCGCATGCTGTGCTTCTCTTTGTTAACGTCGCGAAAACACATGGGTATGGTGCGTTAACGCTTTATGTTTGGCTTAAATATCACATTTTAATTAGTGCGTGTCATTAGCGCCGGAGAGTAGCAACCCATGCTTTTTCTGGGTTAATTAGAAGTTTTGCTAATCAGCTTTAAAAGAACTTGCCAAGCGTAGGGGTGGTCTGTATTATATGCATCCGTTCGAGGGGGTCGTTAGCTCAGTTGGTAGAGCAGTTGACTTTTAATCAATTGGTCGTAGGTTCGAATCCTACACGACCCACCATTCGAACCAGTTTATAGCGCCAAGTGGTCAACTAGGTGCGTAGCAAAATTTGGGTCGTTAGCTCAGTTGGTAGAGCAGTTGACTTTTAATCAATTGGTCGTAGGTTCGAATCCTACACGACCCACCAAATTTAACGCCCCTGGTAGCTTGCTGCCAGGGGCGTTTTGCTATTCGGTGATGAAGCGTCCTAACGCACACTTTATGCTTGCAGCGGGCAACGATTTAACACCACAATAGTCTTAGTTATAGCTACCAATGATGTCTCGGTAGCGCTGCCCGCACTAATGGCGGGCAGAGCGATGAGTCACCGCGAGAGACGCAGCGACTCGTCGCATCGAGTGCGGCGTTTGCGGAGTGCACGCGCCGTGACCGGTGTTTAACAGGGGGATTCCCTGTTCGTCACAGTGGTAGACACGATGACTATTATGACTACTCAAGCTGAGCTTGACGCTCCGCTCCCCAGCCCGTACTGCCCCACCCGCATTCCTGCGGAAGATGAGGCGCGGGTAGCCGAAATCAAGCAGTTGCTAAAAGCACACAATGCGGTGCTCGTCGCCCATTACTACACCGATGATGCCATTCAACAGCTGGCTGAAGAGACCGGTGGCTGTGTTGCTGACTCCCTTGAAATGGCGCGCTTTGGTGCGCGGCACGATGCAACAACGCTGGTGGTTGCAGGTGTACGCTTCATGGGGGAAACAGCGAAAATTCTATCCCCAGAAAAACGCGTTTTAATGCCCACCCTGGAAGCGACCTGTTCGCTGGATATTGGTTGCCCTGCTGACGAGTTTAGCGCTTTTTGTGATGCGCATCCGGATCGTACCGTTGTGGTATACGCCAATACCTCGGCTGCTGTAAAAGCGCGCGCTGACTGGGTCGTCACCTCTTCGATTGCCGTCGACGTTATTGAGCACCTTCAAGCCAAAGGTGAAAAAATACTGTGGGCGCCGGATAAGCACTTAGGTGGCTATATCCAGAAAAAAACCGGTGCAGATATGCTGATGTGGGACGGTGCCTGTATCGTTCACGAAGAGTTCAAGGCAAAGGGGATTGAAGATCTTAAGCGTCTTTATCCTGAAGCCGCTGTACTGGTGCACCCAGAGTCGCCCGATGCCGTGGTCAAACTGGCCGATGTGGCAGGTTCAACCTCTCAGTTGATCAAAGCCGCGCAAACGTTGCCCAATGACAAACTGATCGTTGCTACTGATCGCGGTATTTTCTTTAAAATGCAGCAGGCGGTGCCCGATAAAACGCTATTTGAGGCGCCCACAGCAGGTAACGGTGCGACCTGTCGTAGCTGCGCACATTGCCCGTGGATGGCGATGAATGCTCTGGATAACTTGGCGGGTGCGTTGCGTGACGGTAGCGGTGAGATTTTTGTTGATGACACGCTGCGGTGGCAGGCGTTAAAACCATTAGAGCGAATGCTGAACTTTAATGCCTAGTGTATAAACTCTCCATGGCAGCAAGGCGACAGCCCGAATGCGATAAGCATGCGGGCTGTTTTTTTGAAACATCAAAACTTCTCTAGTGCCTCGCGGTATTCAATGAACGCTTCCCTACGTTGTTCGATACGCGCCAGTGCCTGTTGATCATTCTCTTGCTGTGCGGCATCTTTGGCGATGCTCAACTGACGAATGCCGCGGTCAATTCTGCCTGTTAGCTGTAAGTGTTCTGCTCGCGCTAAGTGTCCCCAGCCGTCATAGCCGCTTCGTCCGGCTGCTTCGGCAAGAAGATTGAACCCTTGAGGGGTTTCAGGGTGCTGAGCAGTAATATCACGTAATAACTCATAAGCTGCTTGAGGATCGCGCTGGAGCTGGGCTTCGGCTAACACCAATTGAGCAGGTAAGTAGTTGGGCATGATGCGCAGCAGGCGCTGGCTACGCGTAATAGCCTCCTCATAGCGTTGTGCTTCTAGCGCAACGGTGGCGGCAGAAGCCGGTAGCATGCCATAGTCAGGTAGCTCGCGGGCCAATTGGTCAAGGGTTTGCAGTGCGTTGTCTGTTTGGCCATTGCGGGCTGCCATTAGCGCTGATAGGTAGCGTTGCGCTTGTTCTTCGCTATCCTCTTGAGCAAGTCGTGACGCAGCTTGTTGCGGTGTGTTGTGGTAAATGCTCAAAAGTGCGCGGGCGCGCATCATGTCGTATAACGTGTCGCTGGTATAGGCGTCGGCAATATTTAGCTGTGATGCGCGTGCTTGAGCATCACTTAGTCGGCTATCGCTCACCGGGTGGGTAAGTAAGAACTCTGGTGGTGTGCCGCCCTGGAGTCGTGCCATCCGTTGCATGGCACTGAACATACGTACCATCGCATCTGGGTTGTATCCAGCACTTGCCATTGCCTGCAGGCCAACCCGGTCGGCTTCTTGCTCAAAGCGTCGTGAATAGGACAATTGGTCTTGAATGAGCGCCGCTTGGGAACCCATAGCAGCGGCCATGCCCGCATCGCCGCCACCGCTGGCGGCAATGAGCATGCCTGCCAGCATGGCGGCCATTGCAGGCAGCTGTGTTTGCTCCGCACGTGCACTGCCCCTGGCGTAGTGTCGTTGAGATAGGTGGCCCAGCTCGTGGGCGATAACCGACACAAAGGCTCCCTCATCTTCAGCAAAGGCGAATAGCCCTGAATTGATACCTATGACCCCGCCAGGGACTGCGAAAGCATTGAGAGAGCCGTTATCAACCATCACGGTCGTTGTGCGAAGGTTGCCAAGCTGGCTGTGGGGAGCAAGGCGTGCAACTAGACTATCTAGGTAGTCATTTACAATAGGGTCTTGCCACTGTGGTGCTTGGGCACGAAATTGACGAAGCCAAGCGCGCCCCAGGCGATACTCTTCGTTACTGACAGAGGTTGAAGCGCCACCTAGGCTTGGGAGCTGATAATCGTCGAAGCCAAAGCTGGGTGGGCTAACACTGGCGACACTCAGCATGAACGCTAGCGCGTAGGCTCGGCGAGAAAGTGTGAATCGAAGGTGCAGCATGGCATCCTCATGGTGTTCCTGATATTCAAGTAATATACGCAGCAAACAGCGGTGTGACATTGATTCAGGCAGGTAAGTGCCGTTAAATCAAATTCTCAGCGACCGTTTTAAAGAAATAGTTTATGTAACAATGCCGTATTCAAGTAAGTATTTTGATCAAGTAGGTATTTTGGGGGAGAGGGTATGTCCGAGCACACAGAGTCCAGGTCAAACGCTAGCATTAAGCCCGATACGGTGCTGGATGCTACCGGGTTGCACTGCCCGCTGCCATTATTAAAAGCCAAACAGGCATTGGCTGGGCTGGCCCCTGGTCAATTGCTTGAAGTAAGAGCAACGGATGCTGGTTCGTGGCGTGATATGGCATCTTTCACCGAGCTTAGTGATCATGTGTTAGAAGCGCGCGAGCAGCATGGCGATATGTACTATTTTTGGATACGCAAAGCAGGGATGTCTCACTCATGACCATGCGCACTATTCTGAAAAGTTGGATTGATCGCTACTTTTCAGACGAAGAGGCGTTAATTCTTCTCTTGGTATTGGTAGCTGGTTTTGCGGCCATTATTTGGTTTGGCAGGATGCTGGCGCCGTTCTTCACCGCGCTGGTGATCGCTTTTTTACTGCAGGGCGTAGTGAGTGCCTTGACGCGGCGCGGTGTGCCTCATTTGCTAGCGGTCATTGTTGTGTTTGTGGCGTTTGTTAGCGTGTTGCTAACAATGGCCTTTATTTTGATGCCGCTGATATGGAATCAACTTGTCGGGCTTGTTCAGGAGACGCCGCGTATGTTTGCTAGCGGCCAAGGGTGGTTAGACGAACTTCAGGCCCGTTATCCTAATTTAATCACTCCCGATCAAATGCAGAGCTGGATAGGCGTTGCCAGTCGGGAAATTAGCCAGCTAGGACAGCGTGCATTAACGCTGTCACTGGCATCGCTCGGCAATATTATGTCGTTGATTATTTACTTAGTGTTAGTGCCGATACTGGTATTCTTCATGCTAAAGGATCGCCAGTCTTTGGTAGGTTTTACGCTGTCGTTGCTACCGCAAAAGCGTACGCTGTTAACGCGTATTTGGCATGAGATGGATCGTCAGATTGCTAATTACATACGCGGCAAATCGATAGAGATTATTATCGTTGGTACGGTTGCTTTTTTTACCTTCGCTTTCTTTGGCTTACCTTACACCGCCTTGTTAGCAGTGCTGGTGGGATTTTCTGTTCTGGTGCCATACATTGGAGCGGCGGTAGTCACCATCCCAGTGGCAGCCGTTGCCGGGTTTCATTTTGGGATCAGTGAGCAGTTTGCTTATGTGGTTGTCGCTTACGGCGTTATTCAAGCGCTTGATGGGAATGTGCTTGCACCGGTGTTGTTTTCAGAAACGAATAATATTCACCCGGTTTCCATTATTGTCGCGGTGCTGTTTTTTGGTGGTATCTGGGGGTTCTGGGGCGTTTTCTTTGCGATTCCCCTGGCCACCCTACTAAAAGCACTGGTTTATGCATGGCCAAGAGGAATAGCCGAGAGAGAAGGTGAAAAGCAGCTTCCATTGGCTGAACATTAGCAGGCGCCACCTGACCGTAGTACGTGAAGCGCGAACGGAAAAATTGCCTGCGAATCAGTCGCGGCACCGCTTCGCGCTGTACCCGCCCAGGATGCGGTGCTCCTGGTTTTGTTAGTTGGCGTGAAGCGCTTCTGCTGCTGTTAGTACGTCATCAACATGCCCTGGTACCTTAACGCCGCGCCACTCTTGAACAAGCCTACCCTCGCTGTCGATTAGGAAGGTACTGCGCTCAATGCCAAGATGCTCTTTGCCGTACATCTTTTTAAGTTTGATAACATCAAAAATCTGGCATACGGTTTCGTCCTTATCGGAGATAAGCTCGAAGTTAAAATCTTGCTTGGCTTTGAAGTTCTCCTGAGCACGGATACCATCTCTAGAAACGCCGATAATAACCGTATTGGCAGCATCGAATCGTGGCTTGCGGTCTCTAAAGTCTCCGCCTTCGGTAGTGCACCCCGGGGTGCTGGCCTTTGGATAAAAATAGATAACCACCTGCTTGCCACGCAGCTTAGACAGCGTCACCGTCGTATCGCTAGTGGCTGGGACAGAAAAGTCAGGTACCGGGTGATTGAGTTTTACAGACATGAAGAGCTCCTTTAATGAGAGGGTTTACTTAGTTGATTACACGAAAGTAACGCTATTATGTCAAAGCGAATAGGCGCCCAGTAATGAGCAGGTGAGAAAACTCTCAGCGCTTTGCGCTGTACAGGTTCGAGCCGCCTGAGTACCATTTGCTGTCTGTCGCCTCCCTTGGGACGACAGCAAAGTGTTCAAAGCATAAAATGGCAGTAGGTTAAATCGCCCCGATAGTGCTCGTTCTAGTGGTCAAAGCTCTTGTGGACAGTCTCTTGTGGGCAGTCTCTTGTGGACAGGCTCTTATAAATAGAGCCCTTATGGTCGAAGCTTCTCGATTTTCAATGAACATCGTCAGTAGCTTAATTTTATAATTTGGCAGGTGAGGAAAAAACGGATGATCACAGGCAGCATTGTCGCCCTGGCGACGCCGATGAAAGTCAATGGCGACATCGACTGGGAGGCGCTTCGTCGCCTGGTGAACTTCCACCTCGATAATGGCACTGATGCCATTGTCGCAGCGGGCACCACGGGCGAACCTACTACCATGACGTTTGCTGAGCACTTTGATGTGATCCGCAGCGTGGTAGAAGAGGTGAATGGTCGTATTCCGGTGATCGCCGGCACGGGAGCGAACGCCACATCAGAGGCGGTTGAGTTAGCGCGTTACGCTAGCGAAGTCGGCGCAGATTACTGTCTATCGGTTTGTCCTTACTATAACAAACCGACTCAGGAAGGCCTCTACCAACACTTCAAAGCGGTGGCTGAAGGAAGCAAACTGCCGGTAATTCTTTATAACGTTCCCGGCCGTACCTGCTCTGATCTGTACAATGAAACGGTAGTACGCCTAGCCGAGGTGAAGAATATTATCGGTTTGAAAGATGCTACCGGGAACCTTGAGCGCGCAGAGGATCTAATTACCCGCTTGAAGGGCAGCGACTTTATGCTCTACTCCGGCGACGATGCCACCGCCTGTGACTTTATGTTGATGGGTGGCCACGGCGATATCTCGGTGACTGCGAACGTAGCGCCCAAAGCGATGCATGAACTCTGCGCTGCAGCCGTAGCTGGTGATTCGGATAAGGCTCACCAAATTAATACGCGTTTGATGCCGTTACACACCAATTTAGGCATTGAAGCGAATCCGATTCCGGTTAAATGGGCACTGCATCGCATGGGATATATGGACGCAGGGATTCGTTTGCCGTTGACCTGGCTGTCGGAAAAGTACCACGCCACTGTCAGTGAAGCGCTGCAGCTGGCGGGCGTCGTAGAGGAGTAATTCGACGTAACCCCTTTGCTACTCGGCGTACGTTGATGCGCCGAGTACTCGACCTGTTGACTGTAAAGGTGGCTTGATGAGCCCTGTTCTTGAAAAACGTTTGCTTGAAAAACGTGCGCTTAAATGGATACCGCTGGCTCTCGCAACGGCTGTCACGCTTGCTGGATGCGCGCGCGACGATGGTTACTATCACGACCGTAATTTGGATTATACTGAAGCTACCCCAGCGCCCCCCTTAGTACTGCCAGAAACCCGCAATCCACAGCGTTACCGTGATGCCATGCCGGTGCCCCAGGTAGCGGTGCAAGGTAGCCGTATTGATGAGGCGGCCGAGATTGCTCCCCCCCAGACGCTGACAATTGGCAGTGGTTTAGAACCTGAATTTGTAGAGCGTCGTCAGGTCGGTGATCAGACTTGGTTGGTGGTCGCGGCAGATACGGGAACTGTCTGGCCTCAGTTAGAAGCGTTCGCGAATAGTCGCCAGCTAGGTGTTCAGCAAAGCGATGCGAATCAAGGTGTCATAGTGACCTCTCAAGCCACGTTGAAGCTACAAAGCGCGCTCAGGGCGGGCAGTAGTGAGGTGCGCTGTGAGCAAGCAGGGCAAAGTGTGACTGTGTGTCTTGATGCCCTAGAGCAGTACTTAGGCGCACGCAGTGCCACTGCTAGCGCATCTTCTTGGACTGCACAACGACTCGCACAAGATCAGACGCTGCAAATGCGCCAGCAGGGCGACGCGTGGGAAGTTGTGATCCCTCAATCCATTGATCGTGTTTGGGCAGAGCTGGACCACTATCTTGAGCTCGACTTTAGTGTCGAAGGGCAGCGCGACCTATTAGCCACTTCTGCTGAAAACTATGAATTCCTGGTTGAGTACATGACCGAGACTGAGCGAGGTCGCAACCCGCTACAAATTGTCTTCAGTCCCGATGTGCGTCGCATGTCGCAGCAAATTCGTCTAGCTCTTCAGCCTGATGGTGATAAGACCATTCTGCGTGCGATTAATGCCAGTGAGCGTAGTTTAACTGCTGACGATCAGCGCGAGCTGCTTGAGCGAGTCTCCGGCTACCTACGTTAATTTTTAATTTTGAAACCCTTCGGAGCCCCTATGGAAAAGCGCCAAGAACTCTACGCTGGTAAAGCGAAATCCGTTTATACCACCGACGACCCTGACTTGTTGGTACTGCACTTTCGTGATGATACCAGTGCTTTCGATGGCAAAAAGAAAGAGTCACTGGCCCGCAAAGGCAAAGTGAACAACATCTTCAATGCTTTCATTATGCAGCGCCTGGAAGAGGCAGGGATTCCTACCCATTTTGAGAAGCAGCTTTCTGATACTGAAAGCCTAGTCAAAAAAATGGAGATGATTCCTGTTGAATGCGTCGTGCGCAACATTGCAGCAGGTGGCCTAGTTAAGCGCCTGGGTGTGGAAGAGGGCATCAGTTTGAATCCGCCCACCTTTGAATTGTTCTTAAAGAACGATGAAAAGGGAGACCCCATGATTAACGAGTCGCTAGCAGAAACCTTTGGCTGGGCAACCCCCGAACAGCTGGCGAAAATGAAGTCACTTACTTTTAAAGTGAACCATGTGCTTAAGCAGCTGTTTGCCGAAGGCGACATGTTGCTAGTCGATTACAAGCTTGAGTTTGGAGTCTTCAAAGGCGATGTAGTCCTTGGCGATGAGTTCTCCCCGGATGGATGTCGTTTATGGGATGCCAATACGCGAGAAAAGCTTGATAAAGATCGCTTTCGCCAGGGGTTAGGTGGTGTCATTGAAGCGTATGAAGAAGTAGCACGACGGATTGGTATTCATATTGATTAATGCCGTAGCATATATGTAATAAATGTTTGTGCTGATATGCTCGCATAGTAAAAACCCGCTTAGGATACTGCTTCCGAAGCGGGTTTTTCTATTAAACTCTGATAGTGTGCTTTAGTCGTCTGAAGACTCTGCAGTTAGTTCATCAAGTGCCTGTAACCGATAGCCATAGCCATAAACTGAAACAAGGTTCCAACCAAATTCCGACGTTAGACTAAGCTTTTTGCGCACTCGGTGAATATGAACGTCTAGCGTACGAGTGCCAGGCGGATCACTTTTACCCCATACATATTCATATAGGTAGGAGCGTGAAAGCGGACTTCCTAACTGGTTTAGTAGAAGAAAGGCTAACCGAAACTCCTGCCTCGTCAACGATACTTCTTCTCCGTCCACGTAGGCTGTTTCACGATTGGTATTGAGCTTAATGCGGCCAAACTCTAATGTTTGCTGCTGAGCAGCACTTGGCGTGCGGAGCGAGTGGCGACGGGTTGACGCATAGGCTCTTGCGGCCAGTTCGCGCGGCCTAAAAGGTTTGCTGATGAAGTCATCAGCCCCCGCGTTCAAGGCTTGAATAATATCGGCTTCTTCCTGCCTCAGGGTCACCATTAGGACAGCAGGAAGTAAGCGTCCATTCCGCGACGTTCTGCCACCCCGCTAAAATT
>NZ_JABUZD010000015.1:0-4251 GCF_014897875.1 Halomonas sp. 3A7M | reverse complement strand
CCCGCAAGGTCATGGCTGTGTGCCTCTTACCCCGATGCGACCTCAACGGCCGCAATTACTGGCTTGAGCTATACAGCGATCTCAACAGGTTGCCCCATCGAGTACCAACGCTTCCAGGTTTCCCCTCCGCGCCCTGACGCCTTACGAACGCCCTCAGCAGCCCACCAGCAGGGTCTCCGTTCTACCGTTTCCAGCAGCCCGCAGCCAGGATTTTCACCTGTTCGGAACAAACAGGGCTGGTCGTGTCACCACGAGGCCCGTTTCCGTGTCGCCCAACCCCGCCCGTTCGGGCGTCCAGTGGATTGGGTCGAACCGGGGGATTTCACCCCGGAGCGCCCTACGTTTGCCGTGCCAGCTCGATTAGGAGCACACGGCTTCGGCAGTGGCAGCCCGACAGTTGGCGACTGTCGGGCCTCCCCAGTGTTGGCAGCACTAGGTTTCTCTTCTCGCATCCGATCCCAGTGGAATCGGAACACTTGGCAAATCAACGGTTTAAAGAGCGTCTATCGACTTTACTTAACCCTGCGGCGCTTCATGCGCGGTAGCGCTTTCGCGAGGTGCTACAGTCACCCCCCTATTTCTGCGGGGTCTCAGGTACTGCGTAACCTGGATCGAGGCCGATAGGGACGGCGGCTCCAGTGGGCATCTGGCCCTGGTGACACACTATGGATCCCGTGTGTCAGGGGACTTGCTCAGCTAAGACGCTGCATGCCGCCGTACGCGCACGGGGCGCGGAGGGCTGATCATCTTCAACGTCTCAAAATCCATGTGTTCGTGGCCTGTCGCCTGCCGCAAGCGCCGCTCATGGCCACACAGGCGGTTTCTCATCATCTCACGGGCCTGATCGCGCTCAAGCTGAGCATGAGCCACAGCGGCTTGCTGCTGCTCAACCCAGACTCGATATTGAGCCTCAACCGCATCGAGCTGGGCCTGCTGCTGCTCAATCTGGGCGGTCTGCTGATCGAGCGCCTCCTGTCGTTCCTGCATGACCCTGCGGCTATGCTCCAGCTCGACCAGCGCCCTCTCTGTCGCTCGTTGCTCCGCCTCCTGCGCATTTCGTTCAGCCAAACGACGCAAACGCTCAGCCTCAGCCACGGCAAACGACGCTGTTTCAGCGTCTACCAGGGCCCGCTCCCGCTGTTCAGCCATATCACGTTGCGCATTGTGCTGAATGCGCTCCCGCTCGGCGTCCTCAATCCAGCGCAATAGCGGCAGCATGCTGCCCAGCACGACGACCAACAACCAGCTCAGGCCCGCACCTACCAACAGTAACCGCTCCAGCGGATAGCCGATGCTGTGCAACTCATCGAGCTGCGGCCAGCTGTACCAGGCCGCTACCGCGACTGGTGCAGCGCCTAGCAGCGCGATGAACAACAATCTCAGCATGGCGTCTCCGAAGCCAAAACCAGCCGCCTGTCGGCGGCAAAAATTCTGCGAATTTTGGGCGGCCTGGCAAGGCCGCATAGCGCGCAGCGCTAGGAATCTCTTTGTGCCTAAATCTACAATTGTGCAAGATTCTTATATAGCACAATCTACATTGGCAGGTATATTACTCACATACTCTCAGTAGGATATAGCGATAAAGGTGTTCGTGCAAAACAGAAAATCGGGGGGAATCATCCAGTGATTTTTCGGTACAAAACAGACGCGATGCGTCTTTTGCTTCGGCACCTGTCGAGGGGATATATCTACTGGACAGCCGGCAGCATCGAGGCCAAAAAATGGCCTGCACTTGAGGCTAAATTTTTAGACCGTTATCTAATTCACGCAACAGCTCAACAACGGTGGCGACGCAAAGCCAAAGGCCAGTGCAATAGCTATTTGGTTGGCTTGGTGGACAAAACCAACCCCGGCAAAATCTGGTGGTGGCTGCTAGTTACAGAGGGCGAGGGCATGGCCCACGACCTCGAAGACCTAAAGCAAAGCAGCAGCAAACGCGGGCGCTTGACCATGCAGGATGCTGATTATGAGGCCCTAAAAGCCCCGCGCCCAGGCAATAGCCCTGCGTGGACCTGGCGAATCACTGCGGATTCCTATGCAGGCTGGGAGGCCCGTCTAGCCAGCGCAGTACAAAACGCGCCTAGTGACGGCGGCGATGCCCTCCGGCAGGCCCTACACAGCCTGCAGCGCGTGCCAGGATTTGCTCAGTCCAGGAAACAGGCGTACGCCCTGGAGAACAGCGCGGTAAAGCGCTGGAAGCGCCTTAACCGCGGCGAGTGGCCGCATAAGCGGCTCCACATCGGCTGGCTAGGTAGCTACACCCAAGGGGAAATCGTCAAGGCTGAAAACATCGCCAGAACAAAAACAACAAAAACATCGGTTTAGCACGACTGGGGGTGCCTTTAGTCACAGCGGCGCCCAAGCCCACGCGCAGCTCCTCAGTGCAGTGCCCAGCGGGTTCCCGCTCCTTCGTCGCTGCATCCGCTATCGCGGATACCCCCTCCTTTCCTTGCTAAACGGGGTTGCAGTTGATGGGTTAAAAAATTGGAACAATTCCCCTCCCTGGCATCCGTCGTGAAACGAATCTCCGATTCGTGAACGGCGGTGCCCAACAACCGAGGAACGAGGGCGTTAGTGTGCGGGGCTGCACTGATCAGAGTGCATATCGCACTCTCAAACAGGTTGGTAGTTCGCTTCGCTCTTATCCCCCCTTAACAAGATATAAGAAGGGATTTCCAACGAACCCGCATGGGGCGGGAGCCGTTTTTTCAAAACGGGTTAGTCGGTCTATCAGAACTAGTTGGTCGGTCTATTGAAAAAAAGATAATTAATGATAGACGGCTATCAATAAAGTGGTTATTTTTGATTCACCGACATAATTTTTTGAATGCTGGTCTATCAGATTAAGGGCGGAATATGAGCAAGGTTGTCAGGTACGACAAGAACCCATTTATCGAAAACATGGTAGTGCCGATCAGAGGGCAAGCCGTGAGACTGTCGCAGCTAGGGAAGGACGACAACATCCTGGTAAACCAAGCTACAGGGGAGGTTCAGGGTACCCATGTAACGACCTATCGACGTGTAGATGCTGAGCAGTTTGTGAAGCTATTTACTGCCAATATTGCTCTCACTTTTGACCTCAAGGCAGCCGGTATCAAGGCATTTAACGTGCTGCTCTGGTGCTTGCAGAACCGAGCGGTTGAGCGAGATTTAATACCGCTAGACAAGATCGTGCTTGATGAGTTTTTAGCAGAACACTCCGATAGAAAGCCGCCTATCAAGCTATCTCAGCCAACTTTTTGGCGGGGTCTAGCCGAGCTGGAAAAGGCTCAGATAATCGCTAAACACCTACGCCAAGGCTGGTATTACATCAACCCGAATTTCGCGTTCAACGGCAATCGGATTGCATTCACGACAGTAATTGAGAGACAGCAACCAAAATCAAAAACAGAGGGAGATGCACACCTCCAGCAACCTTTGCCAATATCAACAAATGAAGGAGAAAGTAATGATTGAGCAATGGCACCACGACCACGCTGACAAGCTGCTGACAGCTGTAGGCTGGGGTAGCGACAAGTCGCCAGAGTGGCACGCGGGGCTGCATAACGCCGTTGCGTGGCACTTAGCAGAGCAACCGCTAGGCCATGGCCGATCAACGTGCCCACATGCGCTCAAAACGGCTCAGCGAGACGCCTGGATGGCCGGTTGGTCGTTTGGCCAAGCCAGATGCTTGGAGGAAGGCAGAGACGCCCTTCTGCGGGCTTAGAGGCCTGATGGGAAGGGATAGGCTTTCTCAAGCACCCGAAGCCAGGCGCTTGAGAAAGCCCCCGCACCCCGAAGGGTGCAGGAGCTTCACAGGGTGTACCCTTAAAACCGTGTTTGCCAAGTGCTCCGCCGCGATACCATCGCAACGGGGAGCACTATGCGTGGGGTGCCACCCCCAGAGAACGCCACCACCGCCGTCTTTCAGCTCATAGCGGGGCCAGGTGCCAACCTGACCTTATTCCGCCTCACCACGGGGCTTCGACCATATCGCCCAGCAGCTTTCGCGCCTACTCAACAGCTCTCCCACACCTGGCTTGGACAGTGCCAACCGTCCATCCGCCCAGGTGCTTCCCACGTTAGTCTGTTACGTCAAAACACACCGCCACTCACTCCAGATCGACGCCCTGGTCTACACCTCACACCTGCCGTAGCAGGGTTTTCAGCGGCCCGAGATTCCAAAGCAGCTCACCTACTAGCGCCGTCCTTCAACATGATGGCCAGACCCGCAAGGTCATGGCTGTGTGCCTCTTACCCCGATGCGACCTC
>NZ_JABUZD010000120.1:0-4062 GCF_014897875.1 Halomonas sp. 3A7M | reverse complement strand
AATTTCAGGGCGTGGCTGTAGGTGCTGATTTATGGGCGCTTACGCTAGACACCCCCGGCTACCCGATTAGCATGCTACAACTCACGCTTAGAATTGGTTAAAAAATCACTACCCGACAATGGGCCTTTGTATATATCTTCTAATAAAAAGTGTAGAACCTCTTTAAGTTCTTTTTTGCCACGTGGCAATGTAATTTTTCCATTATTAACAGCCACTGGAATATCTGGAAAATTGGCAGCGGCAGTAGATATCTGAGTAACAGTATAAGCGTCTAATACACCCGAACTCTTAATAGAATGCGCCATCTTTCTTACTTGCGTATCAGCTTCTGAGATAAAAATTGCAAGGTCAGCAATCTCCAATGAAGCATGTTGAGACATCTGAGTTAAGTCTTCATCTGTTGCTTCTCTATAAAACTCTGACAGATCAAAAACCATTCGAGCATTGTGAAAGCTTTTAAATTTCGTCTTATTGCCTTCAATAATTGCTACTAACCTGAATCCGTGAGACCGGCCCCCGGAAGCACTTCTAACCCACTGACCTGCATGGCAATATAGCCATTATCGCCATTCACCCAGACAGTGCCATGCCCAACATAAAGTTCCGCGCCAGTCGCCGCACCCTCACCAGCCATTCCGGGCTGTCGATCATCGGGCAGTGCATCGAGATCGCCGGCGTCGACAGCATCGACGGCCGCTTCCCCGCCACGCTGGGTATGCGCACCAGCGACGTGGTCAAGAGCTACCTGGGTCTGCTGTGTCTGGGCATGAGCGACTATGATGCCATCGAAAACTTCCGCCGCGACAAACCCTTCCAGCAACTGCTGACCCTGCAGAAGGTGCCGAGCACCGCCACGCTGCGACAGCGGCTGGAAAAACTTGCCGCCAATGACCTGCAGGCGCGCACCGCCAGCTGGTCGACGACCCTGCTGTCACTGGTCGAGGCACCGATCACCGCCGAGACGACACACGTCTGCCTGGACATCGACACCTTCGTCATGGACAACAGCAATTCGAAGAAGGAAGGCGTCTCGCGGACCTACCAGAAGGTCGATGGCTACACCCCGATCGCCGCGTATCTGGGCAACGAAGGGTGGTGCCTGGGCCTGGAGCTGCGTCCCGGCAAGCAGCACACCATGAAGGAGAGCAACGCCTTCCTGGAGCGGGTGCTGCCTCGTGCCCCGGGTCTGACCGAGCAACCCATCCTGCTGCGTGAGGACAGCGGCTTCGACAGCCAGGCGCATCGGTGGCACGGCAGTGCTTGCACGGTGACACCAGCTTGAGGGAGATGGCCCGCAGCATGGCCTGGACCATTCTCTGGTGCGGACATGGCGGGACAACTACCGTCAGCATGGCGTGCCGGTGATTTGAAAGGAAAAGGCCCCTGACAAAGCAGGGGCGAATAGGTATGGAGCAGTATGTTTATGCCTATGAATCAAGCAATTTCGGCTGCGTAGAGTGAGAAATCCTCCTTACCCAAGCCGGTTACCTGGGCCAGTTCATCCAGTGAAGAGAGCGCGGCAACTTGCTCACGGCCGGCAGCGCTACTCCAGTCATCATCATACCAGAGCTCGCCGTGGCCGCTATCTGTATTGAATGCTAAGAGATAGCCTTCCAGATCCTCCAGGGTTTCCTCTTCGTTGATAGTTGTCTCGTCGATAGCTTCCTGAAGCTGAATCAGCTTGCCATTATCGTCGGCAACAAGATCATCTAGTGTGTTGCGCTCGACGAAATTATCTTCTGGGAGCGGCGTGTCGCCGTCCAGTTCAGAATCGATGAACGTCATCAGGCCGTCGTTATCAAAGGCGATCTTGTCTCCTTCATCGTGCACAAAGTCGGTGATGGTGGTGGTGCCACGCGAAGAGCCGCTAAAGCCCAGCACAAAGGTATCGCTATCTTCATCGCCGCTTAGCTGGTTATCGCCGCCCAGAGCATAGATCCAGTCGTCACCCGCTCCCCCCTGAATAGTGTTATCCAGAGAGTTGCCAGTGAGTTCGTCGGCGTATACCGTGCCCACTAGGTCAGCGATAAAGTCGGCGCGGTAATCCTCTAGACTCGAGGTCAGCACTTCCACCAGGTTGGAACTATCACTTTCCAATTCCAACACGGCACCATAGCCTAGCTCATCGACCAATTCCTCATAGGTAGAAACCTCATAGCGGGTTACCGCAAAGATAGGGTAGATGCTGCTTTCTTCCAGGGCCTCCCTGACTTGATCGATAGAAGGGTAGTCCTCTCCGCTGCCTGCGGGGTCGCCGTCTAGAATCTTGTCACCATTGTTGGGCGCCAGCTCTGGATTGCGGCTGATGCCGTCGCCGGCCTGGTGATAGCTGGCATCCGTGAGCAGCACTAAAGCACGCAGGGCATCGGGGCGATAGCCAATGCCTGTGGCGTCCATATCGATGTTGCCTTCTTCATGGTATGCCAAGCTGTCTTCAGCACGCAGGGCTATCTGCAACAGCGATGTTAGTTGAGCCTCTGGGCCATCAGAACCCGACAATATTTCCATTTCCTCATAGGCCTGGCGTAGCACTTCCGGATCAAGAGATAGCGGAGCATCAGTGCGATACTCATAGTCGCTGTTTGCACCAAACGGCGACAGCGGCTTGTCGACATACGATGCGACTCCGAAGGTGCTGTTTGGCTGTATCTCACGCACACCGTTAATCAGGTCATCGATGAAGCCTGTCGTACGAATAGTAGAGAGGTCATCGCTGAAAGAGCCGGATAGATCCTGAGACAGCAGGATATCCAGTGGCTGTAGCCCCGTAGCGCCGGTGCCGGTGCCTAGCTGAATGCTGGCTCCTCCTGCTTCTACTCCTCCCGCTATGCTACCTCCTTCACTGAGGTCCAGACTGGCAGCCCCCTCGGCGAGTGAAAGATCCAGAGTGCTGTTGCGACCGCTATCGATAATCGTCTTGGTGCCTGATCCAGAAATCTGGTAAGTATCCTGACCGCCAAGACCTACCAGAACATCGTCACCGCCCAGCCCATCGATGATGTCGTCTTCGGCGGTACCGATCAGGTAATCATTTTCCTCAGTACCTCGAGTAACGCCGTCATCATCGGCTTCACGAGAAATGGTGTTGACAATACGAGCCTCGCTGGGATCTGTGCCATTCACAGCCAGTTCGGAGGTCAGCGTATAGCCGGACATGCTGCCCAGATCAGTGTCAGTTTTTAACGTCCCCGAGCCGCTCAGGATGCGTGCACCGCCTAGGCTGTCCAGGTCGTCAATTTCCAGTGTGACGCCTTCTCCTATTTCAAGCTCACCAATGAAGGAGAGGTCGATGCCGTCTTTCAGCGTGAAGGTGGTTGGCTCATCGCTATGAATTCTCAGTGTGCTGCTTCCATCACCGGTCAGCGTGAGAAAATCTTCCAGTTGGCTCGTGTCAAATGTCACATCAGAGCGAATTTCGACTTTGGAAACATTCGTTAGTGTATAGCTGCTTAGATCGGCCTTGCCGATGACATAAAGTGTATTGTCACCGCCGCCGCCTTCGATCACGCCTGCTCCACCATCGGCGTCTTCATTCAAGTTTTTGCCATTAAGCTCTGAGATAGGGAACCCCAAAGCATCTGTTGTGGCAGTCGAATCGACTTTGCCGCCACTGGAGACGTCGCCGATAATCACAAAGGTATCGTCCCCGGCACCGCCGAGCATTTGGTCAACGCCCGCTCCAGCACGAAGCGTTGCGCCATCGTCATCAGCACGGATAACATCTTGTCCACTGCCGGTGGTCAAGAACCCGGAGCCTATAGTCAAGGTCTCGCTTATGCTTTCATCGCTTTTATTGCTGGCCGTTAAAGTAAGCTCGACATTCTCATCGGCGCTTAGCGCCTCACCGTCACGCAGCTTAAGCTTGCCGTCGACGACTTCGAAGCGATCGTCGCCCGTCAGCTCAAAGTCATAGGTGCCACCTGAATCGGCACTAGCTACCTGCAGGCTGCCAATTTCGGCTCCAGCAGCCCCGTTCCTGATAACGTTGCCATCCAGCGCAATGGCCGTGGGTGTGGTGTCGGGCTCCGGTTCGGGTTCGGGCTCCGGTTCGGGTTCAGGCTC
>NZ_JABUZD010000007.1:0-29231 GCF_014897875.1 Halomonas sp. 3A7M | reverse complement strand
CCTACATACATTATGCACGAAAACTTTCGGTTAGGCACTTACCTGACTCGGGGTGATGCGGCTTACACGCTGGTTCAAGTAGCTTTGAATGATTTGATTATGCTGTTTGCCTTTGCGCCGCTTGTGGTGCTGTTACTAGGAATCTCAAACATCCAAGTGCCCTGGGACACGGTTATTTTATCGGTGGTGCTGTACATCGTCATTCCGCTTACCGCTGGCTATATCACCCGTAAAGCACTGATCGCCAAGCGCGGAGCTGAATGGTACGACAACGTGTTTATGAAGCGCGTTGGCCCCATCACCCCCATCGGGTTAATCATCACTCTCGTGCTTCTATTCGCCTTCCAAGGCGATGTTATTCTAAACAATCCACTGCATATCGTATTGATCGCTATTCCACTGATTATTCAAACGTTCTTGATCTTTTTTATTGCCTACGGTTGGGCTAAAGCATGGCGTGTGCCGCACAACATCGCTGCCCCAGGCGCTATGATCGGTGCCAGCAACTTTTTTGAACTGGCGGTCGCAGCAGCCATTGCACTGTTTGGTTTACAATCAGGCGCCGCGTTAGCCACAGTAGTGGGTGTTTTAGTTGAAGTACCGCTTATGCTCGCACTGGTACGCATTGCCAACAACACGCGCCAGCATTTTCCTTCACCTATTCATTAGCATAACCTGAGAGACTCCCCCTGAATGGTCACCATCTACCACAACCCTAACTGCAGTAATTCGCGCAATACATTGGCAATGATCAAGGCGTCGGGCGAAGACCCCGAGGTAATCCACTACTTGGAAACACCGCCCAGCCGAGAGCGCCTAGTAGCGCTACTCACGATGATGAAGATATCACCACGAGAACTGCTGCGCCAAAAGGGTGCGCCTTTTGATGAGCTCAAATTGAATGATTCTTCGCTAGACGGTGATCAGCTGATTGACGCCATGCTAGCGCACCCGGTTCTGATCAATCGTCCTATCGTCATTAGCCAAAAAGGCGCGCGCCTGTGTCGCCCACCCGAACGAGTATTGGAGCTGCTTGAGCAACCCGTGGCACACTTTACCAAAGAGAATGGCGAAACCATCCACTATCCAGCGAGCTAACATAGGAACCACATGCCAGGACAATAGAACGGGGTGAACAATGAGCCATGTCATTGATATCGACAGCAACGCAGTGGCGTTCATTAAACAACAAGGCGGAAGCGTCACTGTTCGGCTTTCCCCTCGCCACGGCTGCTGCGGAGGCCTCGCCAAGCTAGCGGTAGCCGAAGCGCACCATCCAGAAGATACCCAACACTATCAGCACCATCTTCAAGATAGTGTTTCGATCTACATTGATCCTAACCTTGCTAACCAAGGACTGCGCATTGGCGTGGAAGGCTGGTGGAAATTGCGCCACCTTTATGTGGATGGTGCAGCGTTATCAGCAGGCTAGAAACTGGCCTTTAAGCAGCTTGTCTAGGCAACGCCAGTGCCATCACGGAACTGGCTGTCACGAAGGCCGCCGATACCCAAAGACAGGCGCTCAATCCGTACGCCATATATAGCCAGCCTGACAGCAAGGTTCCTACCAAACGCCCCATGGCGTTGGCCATATAGTAAAAGCCGACATCCATCGAGACGCCATCAGCACGAGCGTAATGAACGATCAGGTAACTGTGCCAGCTGGAGTTAATCGCAAATAGCACACCAAACGCTAAAAGCCCGACCACCAGCCAACCCACCTGCGCCAGCGGTAACAACGCCAATAAAATCGCTAGTACTGCTAAAGCGGCTGCCCATCCTGCGGTTAGCGAGCGGGCATCCCCTTCAATCAACTGGGTCAGTTTAGGTGCCTGGGTTTGTACCCCACCGTAGCCAATAATCCATGCTGCCAGTAGCCCCCCCACCGTCCAGTGACTCCAGCCGTGCTGATCGTATAGGAACACCGGCAATGCCACGACAAACCAGACATCCCTAGAAGCGAACAGGCAAAAGCGCGCCGCTGAAAGCACATTGATGGCACGGGACTTGGAAAAAATCTCCGAAAATTTGGGTTTTACTTTTTGGCGACCTAAATCTGCTTTTAAGCGCCATAAAGAGACCATTAATACCGCGCTAAGCATCACCGCCATGGCAATCACCGCGCCTCGGAAACCAATCAGCGTCAGTAACAACCCGCCGATAAAAAAGCCTAGACCTTTCAATGCATTTTTAGAGCCGGTCAGCATCGCTACCCAGCGGTAGAGAGAGCTATTAGCGTTGGCACTCTCTTTAGGCACCAATACTTTGACCGCACTTTTAGCACTCATTTTATTTAAGTCTTTGGCAATGCCAGACAGCGCCTGCGCCGTCATCACCCAAACAACCGTGAGCATCCCTGCGGGCACCATCAGCATGGCAAGCGCAACAATTTGCAGCCCCAGCCCCACATTCATCGTGCGGTTCAAGCCTAGCCGCGCGCCAAGCCAGCCGCCGACCAAGTTGGTCACGACGCCAAACGCTTCATAGAACAGAAACAGCATGGCGATTTGCAGCGGCGAGTAACCTAGCTGGTGGAAATACATCACCACCAGCATGCGCAGCGCGCCGTCGGTAATGGTAAACGCCCAGTAGTTGCTAGTGATCAGCATGTATTGGCGCACCTCAAAAGGTAGCGCCTTTACGCGCGCGAACACCTTTAGCAACGACGAATCAACCACGGTCCATCTGCTCTTTAACTGTCTTCTCACCAGCTACCATTAACGCCAGCTCGGCTGTGCGGTTGGCATAGCCCCACTCGTTGTCATACCAGGCGTAAAGCTTAAGCTGGGTACCGTTGACCACCATGGTAGAAAGCGCATCAATAATGGAGCTGCGCGGATCAGTGCGATAATCAATCGATACCAGCGGGCGCTCTTCATACCCCAAAATACCGGCGAGTCCTCCCTCCGCGGCCGCTTTCAGCGCTTGATTGACCTCTTCCACCGTGACCTCGCGCTCAAGCTCAAACACCATATCGGTGAGCGATGCATTGGCCAGCGGCACACGAATGGCATGACCATTCAGCTTGCCTTCCAGGTCGGGAAAGATGGCTGTGATTGCTTTTGCAGAGCCCGTTGTCGTTGGAATCAAACTCATACCACAGGCACGAGCACGACGCAGGTCTTTGTGCGGCGCATCTAGAATTGTTTGGGTGTTGGTAATGTCGTGTACCGTCGTCATCGAACCATGGCGAATACCAAAGGTTTCCTGAATCACTTTAACCACCGGGGCTAAGCAGTTTGTGGTACAGCTAGCGGCCGTTACGATCCGGTGCTGAGCAGGGTCATAAAGATGATCGTTGACACCTACCACCACGTTCAGCACGCCCTCTTCTTTAATCGGTGCACTCACCACTACGCGCGCAACGCCTTGATCAAGATACGCCTGGAGCTTGGCGGTTTCTTTCATTTTACCCGAGCACTCGATGACCACGTCACAGGCAGACCAGTCACTGTCGGCAATCGCTTTATTGGCGCTAAACGCAACCGTTTTACCATCTAAAACAATCGCATCGTCATAAGCTGCAATCCCTTCACCTGGAGACCAGTGGCCATGCACCGAATCAAACTCAAGCAGGTGGGCAAAGGTTGCTGAATCACCGCCAGGGTCGTTAATACGCACAAGCTCTACTGCCCCCGCTTCAACCTCAGCCCATAAGCTTCGCAGTGCCAATCGGCCAATACGACCAAACCCGTTAATACCGATACGTAATGTCATGGGGCCTCCTATTTAGATAAACGTATGCATGAACGTCTAAATAAATGAATAGTGCAAAAATTCGCAATGCCAATATACGAAAAAACATATATGAAAAAATAAAAAAATGCCTGCAGGTTAGCTTGGGGCTAGCCTACAGGCAGTCTTAGTTAACCGTAACGACCGGAGATATAGTCTTCGGTTTTTTTCTGTGCCGGGGTTGAGAACATCACTTTGGTATCGTTGTACTCGATGATTTCCCCCAGGTGGAAAAATGCCGTGTAGTCGGCTACCCGTGCGGCCTGCTGCATATTATGCGTCACGGTAATAATGGTGAACTGCTCTTTCAGCTTATCCATCAAATCTTCGATGGTTGCGGTCGAGATCGGGTCAAGCGCCGAAGTCGGTTCATCCATTAAAATCACATCTGGCTGTACTGCAATCGCTCGGGCAATACACAAACGCTGTTGTTGACCACCAGAGAGAGAGGTACCTGGCTCATGCAGCTTGTCTTTCACCTCGTTCCACAGCCCGGCGTCGCGTAGCGCCTTTTCAACCAACTCTTCCTGCTCGGCTTTACGACTGACCAAATCGTGCATGCGTGGAGCGTAAGCGATATTTTCAAAGATCGACTTAGGAAACGGATTAGGCTTTTGGAATACCATGCCCACCCGGCGACGCAGCGCCACTTCATCCATTTTAGGCGCATTAACATCTAGCCCATCCATCTCAACCAAGCCTTCGACTCGTACGCTAGGAATCAAGTCGTTCATGCGGTTCAAGCAGCGTAAAAACGTCGACTTACCACACCCCGAAGGGCCAATCAGTGCCGTCACATTTTTCTGAAATAGATCAATATTCAGATTATTCAACGCTTGGTTTTTGCCATACCACAGATTCAAATCGCGAACCCGGAAGCTCAGGTCGTGGCACGCAGCGTCGTTTCGTGTGTAGGGTTGCCCAGCCGCAGGGACTTGCTGGCTATTCATTACGGGTGCTTGGCTATTCATAATCATGTCCTCTATCGCGCTGGCCTACCAGCGACGCTCAAATTTCTTACGTAACACAACGGCAAAGGCGTTGAGTGAGATGAGTATGGTGAGTAGCACCAAAATACCGCCGGCGGTTTTTTCTACAAACGCCTGCTCTGGCTCACCTGACCAGGTAAATATTTGAGCTGGCATGACGGTGGCTGCTTCGGTAAATGAAGCACCCACATCGGGGATAAAAGCCACCATACCCACGATAATCAACGGTGCTGTTTCACCCATCGCTTGCGCCAAGCCAATAATAGAGCCGGTCATAATACCTGGCATAGCTAACGGCAAAACGTGATCCCGCACCACTTGCCAGCGCGAACACCCCACCCCAAAGCCAGCATGGCGGATGGATTCCGGCACGCTACGCAGCGCAGTACGTGTTGAGATAATAATAACGGGGAGCGTCATCAGCGCCAGAGTCATACCACCCGCTAACGGCGACGAACGCGGCACCCCAAAGAAGTTAATAAAGATCGCAAGACCCAGCAGACCAAACAGAATCGAGGGAATCGCAGCAAGGTTGTTGATATTAATTTCAATGAGCTGAGTAAAGCGGTTGTCTGGAGCAAACTCCTCCAGATAAATCGCCGTCATAACGCCGATAGGAAACGAGATAGCTAGGGTGACGATCATTGTCATCACGGTACCGACAACGGCCGAGAGGATACCGGCATTCTCGGCAATTTTTGAATCACCCGAACCAAAAAAGGTGCTATTGAAGCGAAGATCTACCTGACCCGCTTCAACCAGGGCATCAATAGCCGCCTGTTCTTCTTCACTTAAACGATGCCGGTGACCTTTCAGATACTGATCCACCCCACTGGTCGCTAGCACCCACTGGGTTTCGCTGGTACCAATCATGTCAGGATTATTGCGAAGTTCCATCGGGATCACGCGCACTACCGTGCGGCTGATAATGGGCAGCAGCTCTTCATCAAACGCCTTCCGCCCATCGGTTTCGGCTTCTTCGGTATAGTTGATCTCGACTTGTATATACGCTTGCTGAAAAGCAGGCAGACCTTTAGTCAGCATGTCTGCAAAAAACAGCACCAGGAACAAGCCTGCCAGCCCTAACGACCCCATGGTTATCCATTTAAGGCGGGTAGACTTCCGGTGGCGCTTTTTAAGCTGCTGGCTGATTTCGTCAAAAGTATGGCTCATCGAAACAGTTCCTCGACGTTACAGGTTATTCACGCGATATTTTTCGCGGAAACGACGGATCATCAGAACCGACACCAAATTAAGCACAAGCGTAACAACGAACAGCACAAGCCCTAACGCGAAAGCCGATAGCGTTTCAGCACTTGCAAACTCTTGGTCGCCAGTTAATGCTGCCACAATGCGCACGGTGACCGTGGTCATATCTTCCAGCGGGTTGGCGGTTAAGTTGGGACGCATACCTGCGGCCATCACCACAATCATTGTTTCACCCATCGCACGCGACATACCTAAGAGCGCAGCAGAGATAATCCCGGGCATTGCAGCGGGCACTACCACATCACGAATGGTCTCCCCTTTGGTCATGCCCAGTGCCAACGACCCTTGGCGCATGCTATCTGGCACCGAGTTGATCACGTCATCAGACAGCGATGAGATAAACGGTATGATCATAATGCCCATCACAATGCCAGGCGCCAGCGCATTGTTATAAGAAGCGTCGAGCCCCAAAAAACCAGCGATATTAACGATAATCGGCGCTACGGTGATGGCGGCAAAAAAGCCGTAAACCACGGTAGGAATGCCCGCCAAAACCTCTAACACCGGCTTGGCAACGGTGCGCACTTTACTTGGCGCAAATTCGGACATGTAAATTGCTGAGAGCAAACCGACAGGCACCGCCACCAGCATGGCGATAGCAGTAATCATAAAGGTACCAGCGAACAGCGGTACCGAGCCAAACTCAGCACCGCCACCATCGCCGCGACCCGCTGCAGCTAAAAAGCTTGCCCCCGGGTTCCAGGTGGTGCCGGTAATAAATTCCCAGAAGCTGTGCATTTGAAAAAAGCGCAGCGCCTCGGAAATGATCGAGAACAAAATACCAAAGGTAGTGAAAATCGAAATTAATGCTGCCCCAGCCAAGACTTTACCGATTACCGATTCTATGGCTTGACGGGCATGAAAATCAGGCTTCACTAGGTTAAGGCTCACCATTAGACCTATGGCTGCCACTACCAAACTCGCCGCAAATAAATAGAGCGTGGGGATATTTGCCCCCATTAATAGCAGCGCAAATGCTCCTAGCGCACTAACAAGCACCGCAGGCCCGGCGGTAGAGAGCACGGTAAACCAGGCATATTGATCTGGCTGAGCAAACATAGCCGTGCCCGCGCTACGGAACCGAGCGGCTTTTGAACGGCCAGCAAAAAAAGCCAGCAGCCCCAGCAGCAATAGTGCAGCACAAAAAATCAGTAGAAGCTGGTTGGTCTGCATCGCATCTCTCTCACGTCGTCACCGGTTAAGAAACTTATCAACAATAATGGGCCGACAGCTTGCGCTGCCGGCCACCTTTACACTTGACCTACCAACTTACTTAAGAACGTCTGCTGTCATTGTCGTGCGGTCAGCGACACTTTGGCGCCACTCTTCACGCTCAGCTTCTGGCAGAACGATCAAGCCGATATCGCGCAGATAGCCATCGCTGCCAATCATCATCTCGCTCATAAACATATCGACGTAGTCGTACATCGGCGATACTTCTTCAGCATGCTGGTTCTTCACGTAGAACCACAGTGAGCGTGCTACCGGGTACTCACCTGAACTGATAGCGTCGGCCTCAGGCACTACGCCATCAATGCTGGCGGCGCTGATAGTGTCAGCATTCTCTTCAAGGAAAGAGTAGCCGAAGATACCAAAGGCACCGGTGTCTTCTGAAAGGCGCTGAACGATCAGGTTGTCGTTTTCACCGGCATCGATGTAAACACCGTCAGAGCGAATTTCGGTGTAGGCTTCATCGCCGTAAACATCCATGCCCTCAGACGCAGATTCCATTACCAGCTCTTCAAATGCATCGCGGGTACCAGAAGTCGTGGGCGGTCCATAAATGGAGATTTCGCGGTCTGGCAGCGAAGCGTCGATCTCGCTCCAGTTGGTGTAGGGGTTTTCAACCAATTCGCCATCAACAGGCACCATGGCAGCTACCGCCATGAAAATCTGTTCACGGGTTAAAGCAACGTCATCATTTTCGCCTGATTGGCCCAATACGATGCCGTCAGAACCGATTTTAGCTTCGGTGATGTCGGTAACGCCGTTCTCTTCACAACGCTCAAACTCGGAAGCCTTCATGCGACGAGAAGCGTTGGTGATGTCTGGCGTACCTTCGCCAATACCATTACAGAACAGGCGCAAACCGCCGCCCGAACCTGTTGATTCAATAACAGGAGTAGGGTTACCAGTAGTGGCACCGAACTCTTCAGTAACATAGCTGGCAAACGGATAAACGGTACTGGAACCTACGATGCGGATCTGGTCACGTGCCTGGGCAACACCGGCAACGCTCATTACTGCAGCCGCGATAACGGTGGTTTTTAGAATACGGTTCATGCGAAATACTCCTGTCGATGTAGGGTTCTGGCCTTCGCAAGACGTACTTTGCACCGTTTCGATGACAACTTTATGACACTCTAAGGCATCGGCATGATTTTTCAGTTAAGAGTGCTGCATTGCACAAGTGCTACATTAATAAGCCCAATGCGGCTAACGTACATAGCCCTAGCGAGACTCCCTGCAGCAACCGTCTATCCAACCGGTGGGCAATCACATCTGCCAGCGCATTCCCGATTAGCACGGCAGGTAGAAACGTCAACGCCAATTTAAAATGCCAAGCGGACACTTGGTCCGCGAGCGCTAGCGTCATAAGCGTTAGAAGAGATGTCAGAATAAAGAAAGCGGCCAAATTGCCGCGCAGGCGATCGGGTGGGAAGCCATGCATTAGCAGGACGATTGGAGGGCCACCGATGGCGGCCACCGTGCCAAAAACGCCTGACAGCACACCTGCCAGGAACAGCGTCACACGGTTGACGGGGGGATGAAAACGAAACAGCGTTACTATCACAGCAAACAACACGATAGCGGCGATCAGTTTTTCGAGCACCACCAACGGAGCAGTTAACAATAACCAAATGCCCAGCGCATTCCCTGGCAAACGGCCAATCAAGGCAATGCCTATCGCGTCCAGGCGTATTTCTTGCCAGTAGTGGCGCACCATCAGCAATGAAACAGTGAACCCAAACAACACGAGTACTACCGGCACCAAACGTGGTTCTAGCATCAACAGTAGTGGCGCCCCTACCACTGCCAAACCGAAACCTGTCGCACGCTGTACGAAAGCACCTAGCATTAATACGGCTGAACAGGCTAGCCACACGCCAAGTGGCATATCTATCCATGGCAACGAGTTATTCATTTAAATCAATCATCCGCACAAAGCATCAGTACGAATCTCCGTAGGCGGGCTTTCTTGTCAGCTTTCGGACGCCGATATTACCCAGCAACGCAGCCCCCAGCATAGTAAGCACCATCGGCCATAGGTGCTCTACTTGGAACAAGCCCACCAGCACCCCAGCAATTGCTCCACAACTAAACTGGATGCCACCTAGTAGTGCAGTCGCCGTGGCACTGATATGCCCAAAATGGTCCAATAACGCAGAAATCGCATTAGGTGTGATCAAACCAATCATGCCGGTAAACAGCATGACTAGAGGCACCACCACATACAGCGACGCAAAATTAAGCGCTGTCGCGATAACCAACCCCAGTGCTGCAATTAACTGAATCGTTAACCCTAGTCGTAAGTTCTGTTGTGGCGAACGCTTACGCAGCAAATGAATATTGACGCGATTAGACAGCGCAATCACCACAACATTGACGCCAAATACCATTGGGTAAACGCTAGGCGATAGTGAGAAGTAGTCTAAGTATAAAAATGGAGAGGCGGTTACAAAAGCAAACAGCCCAGCGAATGAAGCTGCGACAGCGCAAATGTAGCCCATCCCCTCTTTATGACGCAGCACACTGATATAGTTACGTACGACTTGACGTGGCGAAGCCGCTGGCAAGTTAGTATCTCGTGTTTCGGGTAAACGAGTACCTAGCAGCCAAAGCAAAAACCCTGCATAAGCGGCTAAAAACACAAATATCAGCCACCATCCCGCAATGTGCAGCAAGAGGCTACCCACGGCAGGTGCCACCAACGGCGCCAGCATCATGATCATGGCCATCGTCGACATGACTTTGGCGGCTTCACGACCGCTAAAACAGTCGCGCACAATCGCCGCAGAGTTAACCACGCAAGCGCCGCCACCTAATGCTTGAATGAATCGCCATACCAGTAAAGAGGGCAAGCTATCAACGGTGGTGATCATTAGGCTTGCGAGCATAAACACCACTAAGCCACTGAGCAAAACAGGCTTACGCCCCACCCTGTCCGACAGTGGCCCAAAGCACAGCTGGCCGATTGCGAAGCCAAATAAAAACATACTGATTGAGAGTTCAGTATGATGAATACTCGCATTGATGTTTTCTGCCAGTACCCCAATGGCTGGTAAGTAAGCATCAATCGCAAACGGCGCAAGCGCTGTGTTGGCCGCCACCAACAGCGCCACCCGACGAGGATTAAGTTCCATAAACATCCTTGAAGTTGGCATTATTCAGCAGAGAATGCCGCTGAATAGATAGGCCGCTAATAATAATCGATTTCAATTCATTTGTCGGTCTCTGTTCGCCACGCAATGCCCTTGCTAAAGTACCCCAACGACAACTATCTCAACGACGACAAGGAACGATGCATGGCCACTAGCCTACTAACTCAATTAAAAGAGATGACCACGGTTGTCGCTGACACCGGCGACCTTGACGCTATCCGCCGCTTTAAGCCACAAGATGCCACGACCAACCCCTCGCTCATTTTGCAAGCGGCCCAGCAGGAAGAGCGCCGTGCACGACTCGCCAGCATTGCTAAAGAAAGCACCAACCTGGAAGACGCAGTAGATCGAGTAGCCGTTGATATCGGCAGCGAAATCAGCGAGCTGGTACCCGGCTACGTGTCGACTGAAGTCAGTGCCCGACTATCGTTTGATCGTGATGCCACTATTGCCAAAGCACACTCGCTGATTGAGCGATACGCCCAGCAAGGCGTGGGTCCAGAGCGTATTTTGATCAAGATGGCATCGACATGGGAAGGCATCCAAGCCGCTCGCCAACTTGAACGTGACGGCATTCGCACTAACTTAACCCTACTATTTGGCTTTGCCCAGGCACAGGCCTGTGCAGATGCTGGTGCAACGCTTATTTCACCGTTCGTAGGCCGTATTCTCGATTGGCATAAAGCCAAAGCCCCTGACACAGATTTTAGCGGTGCCAACGACCCAGGCGTGCAGTCTGTTAAGCGCATTTATGACTACTACAAAGGCCATGGCTACTCCACCATCGTCATGGGCGCAAGTTTCAGAAACGTGGGTGAAATTCAGGCGCTCGCTGGCTGTGATCGCTTGACGATATCCCCTGCACTACTCAACGAACTAGACGAACTTCAAGGAGAGTTGCCGCAACAACTCATTCCCAAAGCAGCTAGCAGCGCACCGAGTGAAGCGTTAGCGCAGGCAGATTTCCGCTGGGCAATGAACGAAGATGAAATGGCGACGGACAAACTGGCAGAAGGTATTCGCAAGTTTATGGCTGACCAGCGCAAACTCGAAGAATTGCTTAGTAAGCTTCGCAGCAGCTAATTCGATTGCTGACTCCGCTGCATCGCTAACACAGCTATAGGCGGCAGCAAAAGTCAAAAGGCCCTCCAGGATGTTTATCTCAGGAGGGCCTTCTTATTTAGTATGCTCTTGAAACCTACATACAGATGAAGTGCGCTGCTAGTGGGCCGTCGAATTTTGCGCTTCGAGCATTTCCACAAGCGGTTGAAACTGTTCGCGGTTGTGCTCGTTCATATGCATCAGAATTCGATGGGCCTCTAAAATACGTTCACGCAGCCCCTCTTCGTCAGCGGGTTCAGCAGGCAAGTCTTCTAGGGCCGATGTTAGTTTCGACGCTTGCTGCAATGGGGCTTCCATCAGCGTAAAAAAACGTGCAAAACCCATTACATCGAGCATTTTCCGCACATCTGGATTATCAGCAATGATGGTGGGTGGGTGCTCTAAGCGCCCTTTTACCGCCATAGCAACTTTGGCCAGAAAACCCAGCGCCGTCGAATCAACATTCGTCGCTTCGCGCAGGTCGATCATTACCGCCGTTAGCCCAGGCGTTTCAGCTAGGCGCTGAGCCTGAGAATCAAGCGTAGCGCACAACGTCAAGCGCACGTCGCCGCATAATTTTAAAACAAAAACACCGGAGTCGAACGCCGCTTTAATGCGGCCTTCTTCAATCAGCATGACCAAATCCGCTCACCATCATGATTGTCAGGTCATCGGGTAAAGCATCGCGGTCCTGGTTCGCCTCACTGTCCGCATCACCTTCTATAAGAAGAGAGTTGGTGTTGGCTAGCCGGTCGCGCAACTGCTCAAGCGTGACACTTTCACTTACTAATTGCTCAAGTTCCTTGAGCCGCGTGTCGAGTGTCTTACCCGGCAAGCATTCCAATACACCGTCTGAACACAGCCATAAATGAAAATCGGCCGGTAAAGCACAGCTGAGCGAAGGATACTCTACATCTGGAAAAAGACCTACTGGCATTCCCTCCCCTGCCAGACGTACTAGCTTACCACCAGACACTAGCAATGGCATAGGAAGCTGTGCACCGAGCGAATAGTGAAGCGTCCGCTCCTGATGGTCAATGACACCAACAAACAAGGTCGCGTGTTTGCCAATATCCGTATCCTGCAACTCTCTGTTTAATGCCGCCAACCAGTTAGGCGCCAACTGTTCTGGCGATTGGCCATCCCACTCATTAAGCCATCGATTGCATAGATACTTGAGCAGTACGGTAACAAACGCAGAGGACGCCCCATGCCCAGACACATCGGCAAAATAGAACGCGCTATAGCGATCGTTATAGCGCTGATAGTCAAGGAAGTCTCCCGACAAATACAGCGAAGGTGCAAACCAGTAATCGTAGTACACACCATTGATGATTTTGGGATGAATAGGCAATAAACGGCGCTGAATATGACCACCGCTCTGTTGATCCATACGCAGCAAGGCTAAATGCGTTTCCAGGCTTTCGTTTAATTCGGCCAGACGCTCTCGGTCTCGGTCTCGCTCCTGAGCCAATGTATGAAGCTCAATGGCTTTGCGAATCATCCGGCGCAACAGTTCTGCGTGGCGTAGTGGATGAACAATATAGTCAACTAAACCAACATCGACTGCCTTAATCAGGTCCGCGTCCTGACGAGAATCACTGACGACCAAGGTAGGCAAACGATGTGTCAGCTGCGACCACTGCTGGCGCGGCACTGCCCTTGCATGAGCAACGATAAGCGCTGTGTCGGCAGGCAAATTATCAATATTATCTGCTGCAAATACCCACAAGCCATCGCACGTAATCGCTTCTGCTAGCGCGTCACGCTCTTGCCCTGGCTCATCGATCACCGCGATCAACTGCTTGGAATGATCCATATTAAGCCTCAATCGGCGAAATCGTCGTCACCAAAATCGGTATCGTCGAATTCAAAATCGTCCATAGCAAACGGGTCATCCCCAAGCTCACCATCATTAATCTCAAACTGACGGCGTTGTAAGAAGGCATCACGAACAAAGCGGTAACGGTCGCCACTAATCAAGTCTTCTTGATCAAGTAGCCCTGCGCGAATATGAATAATATCCAGTGCCGCTAAACCATCCCTTAGCGCATGGTCATCCAGATAAGTAAGCGGATGAGCTGCAATATCAAAAGGTAGCCCAGTGGTATCCCTAAGTGTTCTAGGACCGAGCAGCGGTAGCACTAAATAGCGCGAGTCATCCCACCCCCACACCGCCAGCGTTTGTCCGAAATCTTCCTTATCAGCATTGATTTCCATCAACGTAGCGTAATCCAACAGCCCGCCGATACCCACCGTCGAGTTGATTAAAAAGCGCGAAGTAGCAAGCCCTGCATTAGCGGGCTTACCTTGGAGTAAACTATTTAACGCGGTACGCACGTCGCTAAGGTTAGCGAAAAAGTTACCTACCCCAGTTTGCACGGGATCGGGGGTAACCGTCTGGTACCCTTTAGCGATTGGCTTTAACGTGTAACGGTCTAGCACGTCATTAAAAGCAAACACGCGACGGTTAAACCCTTCCCAAGGATCTTCAGGGTGGACTTGCTCGCCAACATTCCCCCCTGAACTAGCACACCCACTCATGCTTAATACGGCTAGCAGCAAGACAGGCAATCCCTTGTAGCACCAACTAAACGCGCTTTTTGGCTTTGCTAACAACCCAAGCATGGTAGCTCCTTTCTCAACATGTGTGGCGTGCGGCTCGGCGCATTTCACGCCTGAAAACAATTAACCAAAAGCACTGTTATTGACGACGTATAACAACACTACCGGCGCTGTAACCTGCGCCAAACGAACAAATCACACCAATATCACCACTTTCTAACTGTTCACGATGCAGGTGAAAGGCAATAATCGATCCCGCTGAGCTGGTATTAGCATAGCGATCAAGAATAATGGGCGCTTGCGTTTTACTAGGCTCCACACCTAGCACTTTTCGCGCAATCAGGTCATTCATATGCTGATTAGCCTGATGCAGCCACATGCGCTTCAAGTCGCTTCCAGAAAGCTCTAGAGAGGCTAAATGGCTCGAAATCAGTTGAGCAACCATGGGGCACACTTCTCGGAACACCCGCCGCCCTTCTTGTACAAATAACTTATCCAGCGCCAGTGGGTCACTGTCGGTGACGCGATTTAGGAAGCCTGCATTATTACGAATCGCATTAGAGAACTTCGTCACTAGACGCGTACCTAATATTTCGTACTGCTCATCAGACACAGCGCAATCACTGCTTTCAAGCACCATTGCGGTACAAGCATCGCCAAAAATAAAGTGGCTATCGCGATCTGTAAAGTTGAGATGTGCCGAACAGATCTCTGGGTTTACAATCAGAGCCCGCTTTACGCTACCAGATGCAATCGCATTGGCCGCTGTTTCAAGCGCAAATGTGGCTGAACTGCAGGCTACATTCATATCGAAACCGTAACCGCCGGTGCCTAACGCCCGCTGAACTTCGACAGCCACAGCTGGATAGGCACGTTCTAGGTTCGAACACGCCACGATGACAAGCTCGATGTCAGCGGCATCAACGTTAGCGGCTGCCAATGCTTGTTGTGCCGCCTGGGTAGCCATATCGCACTGAATAGACGGTTCATCATTGCTGCGCTGTGGCAGTTTAGGCCGCATTCGCGCTGGATCAAGAATTCCTGAGGCATCCAACACATAACGACTTTTAATGCCAGATGCCTTTTCAATAAACTCGCTACTGGAGTGTGACAACGGCTCTCGTTCACCACGTGAGATCGCATCAGCATGCCGAGCATTTTGGCTGTCTACCCACGCGTTAAATGCTTTCACCAACGACGCGTTATCAATGGCGTGTTCCGGCGTGTAAAGTCCTGTACCGGTAATCACCACATGTGTCATGCCTTTCTCCTTTTAGCGGCTTACTGAGAGTCGCTGGCTGTCAATCGATGTTGTCATCTGGGTGCATTGGCTTAACGACGTAAGCCTATTATCGTATTACGACAAGCGTTAAACGCTAACAAGCTCTTCCCAACGCTTTTCTAGGCGCTTCACAGAAACGGGCATTTTAGTACCCAGCTGCTGGGCAAACAGAGACACCCGGAGCTCCTGAATCCACCAACCAAATGCCACTAACTCTGGGTCTTCCGCGTCGCCTCTGCGCTCACTTTTACGGCGCGCGTCAAAACGCGTTTCCAATGCTTGGACATCGTGCATTAGCATTTGGTCGCGCCCTCGCTCGCGCGCGGCTTTTTCCAGCCGGATTAACGCAGCCTCTGTATAACGAGGATACTCCGTTAACCACTCTCCTGCATCGCGAATGAAACCGGGGTAAACCAATCGCTTCATCTGCGCGCTGACATCACTGTAAACAAGCGCCAACGCAAAATTGAGCTTCCCTTTTAAAATTTTGGTCACTGCCAAGTGCCCTTTCAGCGCCGCCTCAACATGCGTTAACAGTGTTTGTGCATGCGCTAACAAGCTTTCTTCAGACGTTTGCAAGCGCTGCTTAAGGGCTTGCTCCGAACGTGGCAGAGGATGCGCAGCCACTACTTGAGTAAACACCGCCAGTAAAAGATCATCAACCAGCTCATTTTTGCTCCCAACCTTCGCAAACAGCAACGCGCATTTTTCCACCCCCGGCAAACGCTTAATCGCTTTCACCTGATCCGGCTGTTGTGAGATCGCCAAACGCGCCACACCCATTTGATGCGCTGCCGCTGCCTTGGCGGGATGATCGAAAAGTGCCACTTTGAAGCGTGCATCTTCTGCTACCAGTGCCGGGTAGGCCTCAACACGAATACCCGCCTGAGTCGTCACCCGAGACTCGGGAAGCGGCTCACTAGGTAGACCTTCAAGCGCCGGAGCCTGATTAGCCTGCTCCGCTAACGCCTGAGCTCCCCTGCTGGCGGCTTCTTCAAAGCGCCTTTCCAGGGCACGTACGTCACGCCCCTGGCCCAGCGTTTTACCAGCGTGATCAACAACGCGCACGTTCATGATTAAATGTGGTGCTAGCAGGTCAAGCCGCCAGTCATCTGGGTGTACCCGAGTACCCGTTCGCCGCCGAATAAACTCGCCAAGCGCCTCGGTCAGTGGGCGGTTATCAGGCACGAGCATTTCCAGCGCGGCATCGACCCAGTCAGGAATGGGGACCACTTGACGACGAATGCTTTTCGGCAGTGATTTAAGTAGCGCAATACACTTTTCGCGCAGCAACCCCGGCACTAACCACTCAAGCGCGTGCACGGGCAACTGAGGCAACATAGCGGCAGGCACGGTTAGCGTAACGCCATCGTCTTCTGCATCAGGATCAAAGTGATAGCTAACCGGGTAGGCAACCCCTGCCAACGTTAGGTGGTCAGGGTACTGCGCCTGAGTCACGTCGTTGGCATCCCGTGTTTTAAGTGCCTCAATATCGAATTTTAATAAGTCAGGAGACTCACGCTCTACCTGCTTGCGCCAGTGCTCAAATCCTTTGCCATTAACGATATCGTGAGGGAGCCGTTCATCATAAAAAGCAAACAACGTCTCTTCATCGACCAGAATATCGCGCCGACGTGCACGATCTTCGAGTGCCTCGACTTCTTCAATCAACGCTCGGTTATGGGCAAAAAACTCACCCTTAGTCTGAAATTCGCCTTCCACTAGCGCACGACGAATAAACAGCTCACGGGACTCTTGGGGAGCAATAGGGCCATAATGCACGCGGCGACGGGCAACGATAGGCAGACCAAACAGGGTTACTTGCTCGAACGCAACTACCTGGGCACGTTTCATTTCCCAGTGCGGCTCGCTATAGCTGCTTTTTATCAAGTGCTGCGCTTGAGGCTCAATCCACTGAGGGTCAATTTTCGCCACTGTACGGGCGAACAATTTCGTGGTTTCAATCAACTCAAACGCCATTACCCACTTCGGCGTTTTTTTCGCCAGCCCTGAGCCGGGGTGAATCATAAACTTACGATTACGCGCGCCCAGGTATTCACGGTTTTCCAGCAGTGTTCCCAGGTTAGAAAGCAGCCCAGATAACAGCGCTTGGTGCAGTTTTCCTGACGTTTTACGACGCGCTTGCTTGGCTTGCTCTTCGCTTTCGTCTTCATCTCTGGGCAACGGTGCGGGCACGTCGATGTCCATATCGCGCAGCAGCTGACGCAATTGACGGAACGTGTCATGCCATTCGCGCATGCGCAGATAGTTAATATAGTGCTCGCGACACCAGCGACGTAGTTGGTTGCCTGAGAGAGCCTCGCGGGCATTTTCGATGCCATGCCATAAGTTTAACAACGCAACGAAATCAGAATCGGGATCATGCCAGCGCTGGTGCGCTTGATCCGCCGCTTGGCGTTTGTCAGCAGGCCGATCTCTAGGGTCTTGTATCGCCAGAGCCGATACCACAATCAACACATCCCGAAGGCTGCCTCGTTCGGCACCTGCCAGCACCATGCGCGCTAGGCGTGGGTCGATGGGTAGCTTAGCGAGCTTGCGGCCCAGCGGGGTCAGGCGCTGCTGGTCGTCTACCGCCCCCAGCTCAAACAGCAAACGAAAGCCATCTTTTACGAATCGGCTATCGGGCGGGTCGACAAAGGGAAAGGCTTCTATACTGCCAAGTTTCAGCGCCAGCATGGAAAGGATGACTGACGCTAAATTGGTGCGCTGGATTTCTGGGTCGGTAAACGCTGGCCGCGACAGGAAGTCTTCTTCATCATAAAGACGAATACACACCCCTTCCGCTACACGGCCACAGCGGCCTTTACGCTGATTGGCGCTGGCCTGGCTAATCGGCTCAATCGGTAGCCGCTGTATTTTCGCCCGATAGCTGTAGCGGCTGATACGCACTAAGCCAGGGTCAATAACGTAGCGAATACCCGGTACCGTGAGCGAGGTTTCAGCAACGTTAGTCGCCAGCACAATTCTCCGCCCTTTGTGGGAAGCGAAGACACGATTTTGCTCTTCGTTGGAAAGCCGAGCATAGAGCGGCAATATTTCGGTGCCGGTTAAGTCAGCCCGTCGCAGCGTATCGGCTGTCTCACGAATCTCCCGCTCCCCGGGTAAAAACACCAGCACATCGCGTGGACCATGCAGCCAGCCCTTCTCACGCTCGATGGTTTCGATTTCGCGCACGGCGTGCAAAATGCCTTCTTGCAGTGTCCGGTCATCCTCATCCTCTTCGCTACGCGCCAGCGGGCGGTAATGCACATCGACGGGAAAAGTGCGGCCAGAGACTTCAACCACCGGCGCAGGCGCGTTGGCACTGCCGAAATGGGCAGCAAAACGATCTACATCAATGGTGGCTGAAGTAATAATAACTTTTAGATCAGGACGTTTCGGCAGCAGGCTCTTTAAATAACCCAGCAAAAAGTCGATGTTAAGGCTGCGCTCGTGCGCCTCATCAATAATCAGCGTGTCGTAACGCAGCAGCAAAGGATCGTGCTGGGTTTCTGCCAGCAGGATACCGTCCGTCATCAGCTTTACGAGCGTATTTGGGGAGCTTTGATCATTGAAGCGTACTTGGTAGCCCACCTGCTCACCCAGCGGCACGCTCATCTCTTCCGCTAATCGCCCAGCAACGCTACGCGCTGCCAGTCGGCGTGGCTGGGTATGCCCAATCACCCCTTTACGCCCACGGCCAAGCTCTAAACAAATTTTAGGCAGCTGAGTGGTTTTACCCGACCCTGTCTCCCCCGCCACGACCACTACCTGATGGTCGCGGATAGCGTTTAGGATATCCTCTCGTCGTTCTACTACAGGCAACTCGGCAGGATAATCCAACGCTACCTTCAGTGCTTCACGGTTAGCAAGCAGGCGCTTAGCTTTTTCCAAGTCGCGCTGAACTTGCTGGACACCGTGGTCAATCGGTTTTCTGTCTCGTTGACGCCGCTTAAGGCCTGCCACACGACGCGCTAGCTGCTGTGCATCACGCAGCATAACGTGCCTTATCTCCTCATCTAATACGGTGAGTGGATAAGCGTTCTGGGCGTCAGCATGGGAAGTTTGCGTGTCGGTGGTCACGTTAGGCTCGGTTTCCATCTCAGAATAAAATCGGCCCACTGCATGAGTGGGCCGACTATTGTAACGCCTTCGATAACAGGACGCCTAACAGCCACCTAATAGCGAACTCATTAAGCGCTTAAGCGTTGCCTGTTTCCTGGTCGCGGAGCTGTCGACGCAATACCTTGCCAACGTTGGTTTTGGGAAGCTCATCACGGAACTCTACGTACTTCGGAACTTTGTAGCCGGTTAGCTCTTTTTTGCACCACTTGCGCAGCGTCTCAGCGTCTAACTCACTGTTTTTGGAAACAACGAATAGCTTGATGGCTTCTCCAGCACCTTCATCGGGCACCCCCACTGCTGCAGACTCCAACACATCTGGATGCGCCGCCACGACATCTTCTATTTCATTTGGGTAGACATTAAAGCCAGATACTAAAATCATATCTTTTTTACGATCAACGATCTTGATGTAGCCATCATCTTGCAACACGGCAATATCGCCCGTGTGGAACCAGCCGTTTTCATCAATAGAATTGCGGGTTTCATCTTCGCGCTGCCAGTAACCTTTCATCACCTGAGGCCCTTGCACGCAAAGTTCACCAGGCTCACCCATGGGAACATCATTGCCGTCTGCATCTATCACTTTCACAGCGGTACCAGCCACTGGCTTACCAATGGTGCCCAGCTGTATAGCGTTTGTAGGGTTAAAGCTAACAATCGGCGATGTTTCCGTTAGCCCGTAGCCCTCTGCAATCGGGCACCCCGTTGTCTCTTCCCAACGCTGAGCCGCCGCTTTAGTCAGTGCCATACCGCCGGAAATGGTCAGCTTTAGCTTTGAAAAATCGAGCTGCTTAAAGTCATCTCGGTTACACAGTGCATTAAACAGCGTGTTCAGACCAATAAACCCGGTAAACGGCAAGCCTTTAAGCTCTTTGACAAAGCTAGCTAAGTCACGAGGATTAGTAATCAATAGCGAGTGGTTGCCTGTTTCCATCAGGAATAAACAGTTAACGGTAAACGTATAGATGTGATAAACCGGCAATGGCGCAATTACCAGCTCTTCGCCATCGGTCAAGTGTTCACCGATAGCAGCACGCGCCTGAAGCATATTGGCAACTAGGTTCTGGTGGGTCAGCATCGCGCCTTTAGGCATACCGGTGGTGCCACCGGTGTATTGCAGTGCAGCCACATCATCCATGGTGCGTTGCACCTCAGTATGATGTAACGATGCGCCTTTTTTCAGTGCATCGCGGAAGCCAACAGCATTGGGTAGCGAGTAGGCAGGCACCATCTTTTTAACGTGCTTAACAACGGCGTTAATTAGCCAACGCTTCGGCACATCGTGCATATCGGCAAGCTGGGTAACCAAGACGTGTTGGATATCCGTTTTATCCAGCACTTTCTCAAGCTTATCCGCCATATTGGCCAAAATCACAATGGCTTTGGCATTTGAGTCTTTGAACTGGTGCGCCATCTCCCGCTCGGTGTAAAGCGGGTTGGTATTAACGACCACGAGCCCCGCTCTTAGTGCACCAAACACCGCCACGGGAAACTGCAGCACGTTAGGCAACTGAATGGCGATTCGATCCCCAGGAACCAAGTCGGTTTCATGCTGCAACCAAGCTGCAAAATTGGCAGACAGACGATCAAGATCGGCAAACGTTAGGGTTTTTCCCATGCAGCTAAATGCCGGCTTGTTGGCAAAACGTTTAACCGCTGAATGAAAGACATCCGTGACTGAGTTGTACTGATCCAAGCCTTCAAGCACTGGGCCACGTAGTACGTGGGCATTGGCGTGTTCGCTCATGGGCAATCTCCGCTATCCGTGTCGATATTTGACCGACCTTGTTATTGTGCGTGACTAAGTAGCAAGCCTAAAAGAGCCAACCATATACGACAGGCAGCACGCTGTAAAACGATCGATTGAAACTGACGTTTCAACTTTAGCTTAAAGCACGGCCCTGTTGCTGTCGCTCACGCTGTGTCGCCACCCTATTTGCTATGACCGTAACGCGCTTTGATCTCTCCCTCGCGCCATACCAATAATTCACCAGGAACCATTCGCTGCCACGCTTCATTTTGGGTAAGTGGCTCTGTAGCAATCACAGAGACAATATCGTTAGGCGTCGTATGCTCGACAAAGTTAACCGTTAACTCTGCATCGGACAGCTCCCCCTCGCCAAAGGGCGCGCGGCGAGTAATATGAGCCAATTTAGTCGAGCAGTAGCTGTATAAGTAAACGCCATCAGATAACAGTAGGTTAAAAACGCCTAGTCCGCGCAACTCTTCACATAGCCCGTGCAAACGCTCCCACAATGATTCAGGAGACGCAGGCGGCGTGGGAAAGCAACGACGCAGTTCGCCCATTAGCCAGCAGAAAGCGTGTTCACTGTCTGTGTTACCTACCGGGGTGTACGTACCTAACGGCAACTGCTGCCAATCACTCAACTGACCATTATGGGCGTAGCACCAGGGTCGCCCCCACATTTCACGGGTAAATGGGTGCGTATTTGCCAGCCGTACGCCACCCACATTCGCTTGGCGAATGTGGCTAATCACTACATTGGACTTGATAGGATATTCACAGATTAAGCGGGCTATCGGGGAATTAACCGAGGGGTGAGGATCACGAAACTCGCGGTACCCCCCCTCCTCGTAAAATGCGATGCCCCACCCATCGCGGTGAGGCCCAGTGCCCCCACCGCGGTGTAAAAAGCCGGAAAAGCTGAAACAAATATCGGTAGGAACATTGGCGCTCATGCCTAGTAATTCACACATCGGCTAGCTCCATCATCGCGCCTTGTACTCGCATTAGGTAATCACTGGCTCCCGGCGCCGGGTTGGCTGAGGATCTTCTTCCTGGGACTGATGCTGAGACACATCATCATAAGGTTCTGGCCTACGCCACCACCACAGGGCAATGCCAACACATGCGCCTAAGGCAATGCCTAAAATCAACCACAGCAAACCACCACGTAGTGCACTGGCGCTATGCTCAAGAAAAGCAACCGCAGACACCATGGCAGCCGGTGCCCAACCAGTATAAAACTCACCCTCTTCTACTAACGGTAACTGATACCCTGCAGGTATCCACATCGCTCCCGCCACACACCAGGTAATTACCAAACGCGGTAGGCGAGGCAAGAATGCTAGCGCAAAGTAGACAGCAACCAGCACAACCAGTGAAAGAACGTAATAACTTGACCACAGCAGTGACATTGAGTCTTCAAACAGCATAATACCCCTCATGTGGGTGGAGACACCCGACGTTGATTTCCCGTTATGGTACCTATCAATTTATGAAAGCACAGCCTGATAAGCACGAAGGCTCGCCTGTCACACATTATTATCGCGCTAATTCTCCAGAATGGCACTGGTTAGAAGAGCGTGATGCGCCTGACGTATCGCTTTTTTTAGAAGCCGCGAACCATCAGCATGATGAATGGTTTGCTCCTTTACGGCCGCTTGCTGAAACACTTTATCAAAGCCACTTAGCGCGTCGTGAATTGGCAATAACCAGCCTTAAGACAGCGCTTGACCACTTTACGTTCTGGAGCAATACCGCCGCCGAGGATGATTACCCTTGCTGGTGGCGCCACCCTAACAACCAGCCCGATGCTCACGAGTGCTTTCTTGACGTACGCGAACGTGCCGCCGATCAGCCTTTTTATGACATGGGTGACATGGCACTTTCCCCGAATGAGCAGTGGCTTGCCTGGACGGAAGATACCCAAGGCGACGAGCGCTTTACTCTATGGTTAAAGGCGCTACCCGACGGTAAACCTCAGCAACTACTTAGCGATATTGGCCCTAGCGTATGCTGGGCAGAGGATGAGACAACCAACGGCGCAACGCTGCTATTTACACGCTTTGATGACACTCAGCGCCCGGACTCCATCTGGCGTGTGTGGATACCGTTTTCAACGCCAGAGCGCCTTGCTGAACCAACCTTAGTAATGCGTGAGAACGATCCGGAGTTCTGGATTGGGATTGGCAAAACGCGCTCGAAAGCATGGCTTTTGATTGAAAGCGGTTCGAAAGATACAACAGAAATTCATGCCGTGCTGGCAGATCAGCCCCATGCTCCCCCGATGTGCCTACATGCCCGCCAGGCAGGGGTTGAAGTGAGCATTGATCATCGCCCTGGTACGTTTTATCGCTTACAAAATCTCGCAGGCCCGCATTTTCAGCTCGACTTCACACGCGCTGATCAACAAAGCAACCCTGCTCCCGAGTGGAAGTCGCTGATAGCTCACCGTGAAGACACTACCCTAGAAGGGATCGATGCGTTTGAATGGGGGCTAATCATCGCCGAGCGAAGCCATCGCGATGCCCAGGTTATGTTACGCCGCTTAGTGCTAGATAAAGATCACAACCTCACACTAGATAAGCATATCGAACTACCTGAAACGCCCTGCTCGCAGCTACTAGAAGATTCGCCGCACTTCGATGCAAATACCGTACACCTACGCGAAGAGTCGTTCACTCGCCCTCCCAGTTGGTATGCGCTAAACCTGGATAGCGGTGAACGTACGTTGCTAAAGCAAGTCCCCGTTTACGGTCAACTGCGGCCTGATCAACTAGTCAGCCAGCGCATATGGGCAACTAGCGCTGACGGCGAACGCGTGCCAGTATCCATTGTCATGCGCGCTGACTTAGCCGGCCAACCACTGCCCACGCTGCTGTATGGTTACGGCGCCTATGGTGAAGCGCTTGACCCCTGGTTCTCAATTGCTCGGCTCGAACTACTGGAGCGTGGCGCAGCATTTGCAGTCGCCCACGTACGCGGCGGCGGTGAGCGAGGCGAACCATGGTATCTAAATGGCAAAATGGCTCATAAAGAGAATAGCTTTAACGACTTCTTAGCTGCCCGAGAGGCGCTAGTAAACCAGGGGCTTAGCCAGCCAGAACGGATCGTGGCTTGCGGGGCAAGCGCAGGCGGTTTGCTAGTCGGCACCTGCGTCAATCGTAAACCTGAGGCATTTTGCGCAGCAGTATTGGAGGTGCCGTTTCTGGATGTGCTCCGCACCATGCAGAACCCAGAGTTACCGCTTACCACCGCCGAATATAGTGAGTGGGGCAATCCTGAAGCCCCAGAAGTCGCCGAGCGTATCGCTGGCTACTCACCTATCGACAACATACGCGCCCAGCACTACCCATCACTATGGATAGAGGGCAACTGGTTTGATACTCGCGTTAGTTACTGGGAGCCTGCCAAGTTTTATGCCCGCGTTACCGAGGCACAGCAAGGCAATGCCCCTGTACTGCTTCACACCGACATGACCAGCGGCCACGGCGGCGCCTCCGGCAGGTTCAAAGCTTGGCGAGATGCGGCTCGCCAAGACGCATTTATCCTGTGGGCGCTCGGGCTAGCCCCTATGGACGCGGCAAAGCAAGCGCAATAGTTGCTTATCAAGAAACAGCCGACAGCTCGAAAATAACATTCAGGCAGCGCCCAGGCGCTGCTTTTTTGTGAACAAACACTTTATGGAAAACATTTCCACAAAGTGTTTTTTACGTCATACTACCTATAAGTTTTATAGACAAACGTCTAGTTCACAAAGTCAGGAGCACACCATGCGCTATCAGGAACAGTTTCCAACAATTTGGGATACCCCGCCAAAGACAACAGAGCCAACCGATCAAGCGGCGACGCGAGAAACCACAGCGAAGCCACAGCCCTCACCGTTTAAAGAAGCGTTTTTAACCATTTGGGATAGCACAAAAAGCAAAACCGCCAGCTAACGTTATTACCGTTAGCCAGCGGTTAGTGAGCATGCCAGGGAGGGCGACTGTTAGGTTTAGGACATCGGCAATACAGCGATAATATGCTCTTCCAAAAGGCGCTCGGGCACGTCATCTTGAGAAACCGCAAAACTTCTTACGCTTACGCCCTTCCGGTGAACGCGCTCAGCATCGTTACTCAGCAGCGGATGCCATCCTGCTAGCTTGCGTCCTTCAGCAACACGCCGATAGCCACATGTGTGCGGCAGCCAGGTAAACTCTTTGACGAGCTCAGGCGTCAGTTGGGTACAGTCGGGTACGCTATCGAAACGATTTTCATAGTCACTGCACTGGCAACTGTGAATGTCCAGCAACCGACAGGCAACGTTAAGCACCGCCAATTCTTGCGTTTCATCGTCGTGGAGCTTCAACAAGCAACACTGGCCGCAGCCATCGCATAGCGCCTCCCACTCTTGGGGCGTTAATTCTTCTAGCGAGTATCTTTCCCAGAAGCGCTCACGCATGGCCGCCACCATCATTGACTCCCTTTACTTTCAACATGTCTGAATAACTCCCACTCTCCGCAGTACCACCACTGCTGGTTAGCGTGGCACGACACTCTTGCCATAACACGGCGAAGTCGGCCGCTAGGCATGGATAGTCTTCGTAAAGCCAAGGCACTAACTCGGCTAAGCGGTTCGGCCCCGATAGCCGCTGACCAATGCCTGCTACTGCACGGCAGGTAAAGTCAAAATCAGCGTAACGGTGCAGCCAGTCATGCTTAATCATCAACGGCATCATGGTAGACAACCGTTGCGGCGCAGGCCAAGCCTGTAACAGCTGATAGCAGCGCTCGATTAACTGGTGCTGCTGCTCTCCCGCCTGCTGACGAGCAAGAAAATGATCCCACACGATATCTAACGCGATACCGGCGTAACGCCGCTGAGCGTGTGGCGCGCGACGCTTTGCTTCTAAAACGTTTGGGTGCCGATCAATCCAGGCATCCACGCGGCGATGATGACGTATGCCGCGAGCAACATCTGGCGACCAAGCCGTTAAGTCTTGCCCCTTCACGCCGTCAGCAATCAGATTTCCGTACAGAAACTCATCACTGCCAGGATGGGCAAGCCAAGCATGGGCAAGAAAGTTCATGGCAAAACGCTCATGGCAGAACGTTCATGGCAAGAAGCTCATAACGCTCATTCGCGGTTAGCCGCCTGAGCGCGATGAACATCCAGCAAATAGGCTTCTTTCGCAGGCGGCATTTGCAGGTAAAAGCCTTGCTCTTGGATTGCATCCATCACATCAGCAGCGTTCACTCGAGCCAGCTTTTTATCGGCAGTCAGTATCATTGTCAGCACCGGCACTGGCTTACCGAAGGTATCCATCAATGCGTCGGGCACGGATGACAACCCTTTCTGTTTGTCTATGTAGAGATACATCTCGTCTTTGCGTGAGCTTTTTAAAATCTCACAAAGCAATTTCTCGCTCATTACGATAACTCCTCAAGCGCTTGATGAATTTCTTGAGTTAAATAGGCATCACGCCAGCCGCCAGGAGTGGTTAATGGCTGATTAGCAAGCTGCTGCATCACAAGCGCCTCAATATCTCGCCGCCGCAGCAACATCTCGGGCGCTATTTGCAGCTCAGCAGCCTTCTCAGTCACTACTTTTTTAAGTGCTTTAAAGCGCCGCTTAAACACAGGATGCATCGGGTCTGGCCAGCGCGCCAGCAAATCACTTTCGGGGCAATGCTGAGCCTGTTTCACCAGCGACAGCAGCGTATCGCCTTCTTTTTTAACCAGGGGCGGCTTAACCCCTTCAATTTCTGCTAGCTCATAACGATTTTTAGGTATTTTTTCAGCCACCGCGAACAGCAGCTTATCGCTAACCAACCAATTGCGCGGCAAATCCCGACGGCGGGTTTCGCCTTCCCGCCAAATGGTCATTAAGCGGTAGGCTTCAAGCTGTCGAGGATCAAGGCGCCACAACTGCCGCTGGCGCGTATACCATTGGCCATCGCTCTCTACGCTGCGACCTGCCTGCTCGATAAGACTGGCACACTCATCGTCAAGCCACTCGCGCCGCCCCAGTTGTTCAAGCTTCTCCGCTTGAAGCCTCCAGACCTTCAGCAAATAGATAACATCTAACGCCGCATATTCGCACTGGGAGGGCGTTAAGGGGCGCTCTAACCAGTTGGAACGCGTTTCCTCTTTAGGCAGCGTTTCCCCCATCCAGTGCTCTACCAATTTTTGATAGCCCATGCCGGGAGTTTCCCCCAAAAAAGCCTGAGCGACTTGCGTATCTATAAGCGGTGCTGGCAATACGCCGGCCCAGTGTTGGAAAACCTCGAGGTCTTCGCTGCAGGCATGCAGTAATTTGATGGCACTATTTTGCAACAAATCACGAAAAGCAGCGGTGCAAGGCGTGCTCAACGGGTCCACTAAATACGCCATGTCACCGGTGGTGAACTGAACAAGCGCTGGCACCGGAAAAAACGTGTTTTCACGGAAAAATTCAGTATCTAGGGCAATCACACTGGCACCGGCGACTTGCTCGCATACAGCATCTAAGGCGTCGGCACTATCAATCCATTGATACAACGAGGGGGCTAAAGAGGACAAAGCAAACTTCCGGGTTGGCACAATCGCAAAAGCGCTTGCGTTTTTTATAAGGTCAATCGCTGGCGAAAGGCTGGCGACCATTAAAGGCGCGGCTTAGCGTACCACCGTCTACATACTCAAGCTCCCCTCCCATGGGCACACCATAGGCGAGTCGCGAAAAAGAGACACCGTAGTGAGCAAGCTGGGCGGCAATGAAGTGCGCTGTCGCTTCGCCTTCTACAGTGGGATTGGTGGCAAGCACGATTTCGCGAATATTGCCTTCTGCGACGCGGCTTTCCAATAGATCCAATCCAATGGCATCTGGGCCAATGCCGTCCAGCGGAGAAAGGTGACCATGCAATACAAAATAACGCCCTTGAAAGCCACCCGCCTCTTCAATAGCAAGCTGATCAGCAGGCGACTCAACCACACACAGCAGCGCATCATCACGCCGGGGACTTTCGCACAGCGCGCAGATATCCGCTTCGGTCAACGTACGGCAGCGCTGACAATAACCGACCTCTTCAATGGCCTGCTGAATCACCGCTGCCAACCGCTGCCCTCCTGGGCGCTCGCGTTCTAACAGGTGCATGGCCATGCGTTGGGCCGTTTTTGGCCCAACGCCCGGCAACACGCGAAAAGCGTCCATCAGTTGCTCAACAAGCGGGGAGAAGCGCATGTTTAGAACGGCATCTTAAAGCCGGGCGGCAAGTTCAAGCCTGCCGTCGCTTCTTCCATTTTCGCTTTGGAGTTTGCTTCCACTTTTCGAACAGCATCATTCACGGCAGCGGCGAGCAAATCTTCCAGCAGCTCTTTGTCTTCTTCAAGAACGCTGGGATCAATAGTGACATTGGTAACATCGTGGCGGCCGTTCATGGTGATTTTCACCATACCGGCGCCCGCTTCGCCATGGACTTCCGCTTTAGCAGCTTCTTCTTGAATCTGCTGCATCTTTTCCTGCATCTCTTGGGCTTGCTTCATTATGTTGCCCATTCCACCTTTAAACATGCGGTTATCTCCTGAAGGAATATAAAATAAGCATCGCGAGTCAATCGTCAGCGGCTAAGAACGCTTGTCAGACGCGGGTTTAACGGTTGACTCAATGAGAGTAGCCCCAAATGCCTGCTGTAGCTTCTGTATATTGGGGTCGCGGTGTAATAGATCAACAGCCAACGCGTGGCGCTCTTTCTGCTGACGCTCTTCCTGCTGGCGGGGCGTTTCAAGATCAGGTGCTAAGTCAGCCACCGTAAACTCGATGCGCCGAGGCAGCCCATAACTACTTAGCGCGCGCTCAATACGGCCATTGTGAACATCGGCCTGCATAGCGGATTGCCCAGGATCAAGCCGCAGCACCACCGTGTGGCCATCATCGCTTTCAAGCTGACAGTGCGCTGCCAAATTACGGGTAAGCCCGCCTAACCCAAGGGCACTGAAGCATGCCAGCCAGCCAGCATGGTCTAGACGTTCGTCAGCAGCGACCTGGCTGTTGGCAGCACTGGCTGGCACCTCACTGGAAG
>NZ_JABUZD010000019.1:0-71627 GCF_014897875.1 Halomonas sp. 3A7M | reverse complement strand
GCCTAAAAGACCTCAGAGGCGACAGATTTCTTGACAACTACCGATGAGAGCCTATAAATATAATAATTCACTGATTGCGGGTACGGTTTGTGCCGGAGGTTCTTTAGGAACAATTATACCTCCTACTGTCATCGTAGTCGTCTATGCTGCGCTCGCTCAGCAGTCGATAGGTGCCTTATTTGCAGCGATTATATTCCCCGGCATTCTTATGCTTTCTCTTTTTGCTACTTACATAATTGTTCGATGCTGGCTGCGCCCTCAAGATGGCCCAGTCTCTACTATTGTTGACGATGATAAACCCTTTGCTCTTAAAATAAGAATTACACTGAAAGCGTTAGTGCCACCCTTGCTATTAATGTTCGCTGTGCTTGGGTCACTGTTGGGTGGTATTGCATCCCCAACAGAAGCAGCGGCAGTTGGCGTTGCAGGCGCAGTGATCTTAGCAATAATTAATGGTGGTATAACGATATCTTCACTTACTGACTCTTTATCTCTTACCGTACGCATTACATCTATGATACTTCTTATAGTAGCCGGTGGTACGATGTTTACGGGTATTTTTGCAGTCAACGGTGGTGGAGAAATGGTATCGGCAATAGCCAATGGGTTAGGTGGTGGTACAGCAGGCGTTATTTTATTTTTCCTAGCGGTTACCTTTTTGCTAGGATTCGTTCTTGATTGGACCTCTATCGTTTTAATTTGCGTGCCAATATTTACTCCTGTGATTAAACAGCTTGGTATCGACCCTATTTGGTTTGCTACGTTAGTGTTGATAACAATCCAAACGAGCTACCTGACACCTCCTATGGCGTCGTCAATATTTTATTTAAAGTCAATTGCCCCTAGTGATATTACCTATGGGCAAATGTGCAAAGGTGTGTTGCCCTTTATCGCTGTGCAATTACTAACACTGGCTATCGTTGTACTGTTTCCTACAATGGCTACATGGTTGCCTGATAAGATTGTGGGTTTTTAAGTAATAAGTCATAACAGGTGGGCTTCCGTCCACCTGTTAACGTTAGCCATAATGTATATGGCATGTTGTTGTCGGTATATGCCATATGCCTGAAATAGCTAATAGTCACTATTAGAAAGGCTCAGGCGATTAAAGCGACCATAGCGCTCCTCAGCTACCCGCCAAACGGTACTTTCCATGGGCCCTTGTTCAAGGTCGGCGCAGGTGTCAATTCGCATGATGGTGGTGGCTTGGCAGCGCACGCTGAGTTGGCCTTGAGCGTTTCCCCGCTGCCACTGCCAGCGTATTAGGCGTTCTTGCTCACTGCCGCTATCGTCCAACAGCGTTAGCTGAGGTTGGTGTTGATCCGTACTTAGTTGGGTACCTAGGTGAGTCAGGGCGGCTAATTCTGCACACTGTTGGGCGGGGGTGAGTTGTGAGCTGCCCCGATAGCCAGGCAAGTAGCGTTGGCCGTTCGCTTCTGCCTGCAGGAAGGGCAGTGCTTGTGCCGGGGTAATGCGTCCGTATTTGCGCACCTTGGGCAGCAAAATCAAACTGGCTGCTAGGCGGCAGCCCCCCAGATGGCTACTTTCCCAAGCCTCAAACGGTAGCTGGTGGTCAGCAATCGTTTGAGCCAGTGCCTTATAGGTTTGGTAGCCATACTTGGCGCAGCATTTGTCTTTTGTGCCGTGGGTGCAGCAGAGTAGTAGGTCGGTTTCTAGCGGGGGCTGTTCCCACTCTGCCAAGCTGTTGCCTGTTTGCAGAGCGCTTAAAAAGTCTTCTAAGTGATGGCGGGCGATCAGAAAGCGCCGTCGTTCTGGCATCAGGAATACTTGGTGCTGATGTTTATCCATTCCCGGTTGCTGAATCAGGTTAATACGTAGGCCGCTATCGGCAATGTCATCTAGTGTCTGTTTCAGCGTATCGTTCATGTCGCTGGCATGGCGCAACTTGCGCAGCCACTTTGCGCGCGGCCAACTGATTAATAGATTGCGTTCGGCATGGGCAGCGCTCCCAGCTAATGGATCATTCTGTTCACGGCTGAGGTCGGCGCAGAAAGTATGCTTCATAGGGCGATATGCTCTTCCGAGTCGGTGTGCTGTTGTTGGGTGTTAGCCGTGAATTTATGGGGAACGCACACTGGGCTGTTGCTTACCGGGTCGTGAAGTACGTGGGCATCCAGATCGAAAACGCGCTTAAGATTGGCGGCGGTAAATATTTCGCTAGGCGTGCCGCTGGTGATGATCTTTCCATCTCGCATCATGATCAACTGGTCAGCGTAGGCGGCGGCTAGATTCAGATCGTGAAGCACCAGTAACAGCGTGCGGCCATGCTCATGGGCCAAACGTGACAGTAGCGCCAGCAAATCGACCTGCACTTTGAGATCCAGGAAAGTGGTGGGTTCATCCAGCAGGATCAGATCCGTTTGTTGAGCCAGCACCATAGCAATCCAGCAGCGCTGGCGCTGCCCACCGGAAAGGGCATCGACGTTGCGCTCAGCAAACTCGGTCACGTTGGTGTAGGCCATGGCTTCGCGAATTGCGCGGGCATCCTGTTCGGCATTTTTTTGCCACATTCTCTGATGCGGAAAACGCCCCATTCCGACCAGCTGTTGCACACTCAGCCCCTCTGGGGCGACCGGCCCCTGGGGAAGAATACCAAGCCGTTGAGCGACTTCCCGCGTATTGCTGCGGTGAATATCTTTGCCATCCAGATAAACGTGCCCAGCGCTTGGCGTGAGTGTACGCGCCAGCGTTTTTAACAGCGTGGATTTGCCACTACCGTTCGGCCCTAAAAGGACCGTTAGCTTGCCTTCCTGTATGCCGATATCGACACCGTCTAGCACGCGTTTGTCTTCATAACCAGCATGAAGGCTTTCACCTCTAAGCCGTGGTGTAAGACAGGAAGAGAGTGTCATGGGAAGGATCGCCTGCATGATCTAAGCAGCCAGCACCGTAAGACAAAATATTCTCATTTTCAAATCTTTGTCCCAGCTCTATACATTTCGATAAATCGAACGACGTGTTTCGTTGATGAAGCCATGTTGGTAATATATGCACAAGCTAATTGTTATCATTTAGATGTGCATTGTCTTTTGGGCGACTCACTCACTGCAAGGGAAAATAAGCGGATGTCGATAAAAAAACGCCACGTGTTTTGGCCAACAGTAACGTTTGCTGGGTTGGTAGCGGCTACCCAGGCACATGCTCAGTCGCCAGCAATCGTTGAAGCACAAGGCGAGAGAGGTGATGCAAACCAAACGGTGGTTGTGACGGCCTCGCGCACGAACTCGACAAAAGAAGACTCTCCTCAGGCAGTGCGTATTATCAGCGAGGAAGAGATTACTCAGCAGTTGCAAATTACCAGCGATTCATCGCAGATATTAAGTAACCTGCTGCCCTCTTACTCCCCCAGCCGCCAAAAGATGACTGGTAGCGGTGAAACCCTTCGTGGGCGTAAGCCGTTGATTCTGATTGACGGTATTCCACAGTCGAACCCTCTTCGCCCAACGGGTCGTGAAGCACACACGATCGACTTTTCCATGGTTGAGCAGATCGAGGTGATTCAAGGGGCTAATGCCACTAATGGGGTGGGAGCGGCAGGTGGCGTGATTAACTTGATCACTAAACGTCCAGAGCCGGGTTCGCTTAATCAGCATGCTGAGGTTCAGATAACGACTCCCACCAGCGAGTTAGATAGCGATACGCTCAGCTATAAAACCAGCTATGGAGTCAGTGGTAATCGCGGTGATGTGGACTATCTGTTTTCGGCCAGCCTTGAAGATCAGGGGCTATTCCTGGATGGAAATCGTGACCCTGTGGGTGTGGACAATACCCAGGGCGACCTGATGGACTCTCGCAGTTTCAATATTTTAGGTAAGCTGGCTTACTGGATTGACGACGATCAACGCCTGCAATTTACCCTCAATCACTACAATATTGAGGGCCACAATAACTATGTGAGCGTAACGGGAGATCGTGCCAATGGTGTGGTAACGACGTCGGAGCGTGGCACCCCCGAAGGTGATGCCCCCTATAACCGAGTTTGGACCACAGGGCTAAGTTACGATCATTATGACCTGGCGGGGATGCGTTTAAGTGCCCAGGCGTTCTATCAGGATTATGAGGCGCTGTTTGGGGCAACCAACTCAGCGACTTTCCAGGATCCTGCGATTGCCCCGGTGGGATCTTTTTACGACCAAACCATGGCGTCAACGAGCAAGTTTGGTACTAAAGTCTCGCTGACTAAAGATGATCTACTGAACGATCGTCTCTCCTTAACGGGCGGTTTTGATACGCTGTTTGATGAAACCGAACAGTACCTATATCAGTCCGACCGTACTTATGTGCCGCCAACAGAGTACACCGATCTTTCGCCTTTCATTCAGGCTGAGTTTAGGCCCGTGGATTCACTGCTGCTATCAACTGGCGCGCGCTATGAGTACGCCAAGCTAAAGATCAATGACTATCAGACGGTGGCGGCTAACAATAGTGTTGATGTTGCCGGTGGTAACCCTAGTTTCAATGAAACGCTCTATAACGTCGGCGCAGTGTGGAAACCTGTGGATCATTGGAGCCTGTTTGCCAATTACTCTGAAGGTTTTTCTATTCCTGATGTAGGCCGAGCATTGAGGGGCATTAGTACCCCTAATCAATCGGTTAATAGCATTGAAAACCTAAGTCCGATTGTTACCGACAATATCGAGACAGGCGTTCGCTTTGAGAATGGCCGCTTAGCCGCTGAGCTTAGTTATTACGAGTCCTCCTCCGACTTCGGTAGCCGACTCACGGAAGTCGACGACGTCTTTTATATGCAGCGTCAGGAGACTGAAATTAAGGGCTTTGAGGCCTCGGTAGATTATCAATTTACCGACCAGCACACCGGCCGTTTGGCGTACTCACATATGGAAGGGCGCTACGACAGTAATGATGATGGCAGTTTAGACGCCAAGCTGTCTGGGCTGGATGTCTCGCCAGATCGCCTGACGGCCAGTTGGTCTGCCAATTGGACAGATAACCTTTCCACCTTTGTGCAGGCTAACTATGCCTTCGATAAAACCTTCGACGAAGCCAATCGTGAGTTTGACGGCTATCTGTTGATGGATGCCGCTGTGGGCTACCAACTTCCCGTTGGACAGGTCAACGTCGGCATCGCTAACCTGCTTGATGAGCAGTACGTTAGCTATTACTCACAAAGTGCACTGGTGAACGACGAGCGCTATTTTGCCGGACGCGGTAGAACAGTGACCTTCGGTTATCGCGTCGATTTTTAACCCCAGTTCAGTAAGGACGGTAGCGCGCCTTGTGCAGCAAATACACAAAGAAGGGCGCGCCTATCCCGGCCACGAAAATACCGACGGGTAAGTCTTTGGGTAAAAAGGCTACGCGGCCTAACAAATCAGCGTTTAGAACGATCAAGGCCCCAACTAGCGCTGAGGCGGGCACCAATCGTGCCAGGTTGCGCCCTACTAGCCGAGCCGCTAAGTGGGGCGCAATTAATCCCACAAAGCTTAATCCGCCCGCAAACGCAACGGCGGCACCAGCTAATGCCACGCTGCAGGCCAGTAATACTATTCGGCTGCGCAGAATAGGCACGCCAAGCCCTTCGGCCACATGGTCGCCCAGCGCCATGGCATCCGCATGCCGAGCGAAGGCTAGGCTGATAGGCGCTGCGACTAATATCCACGGCAATAGACCCCACACATCTTCCCATTGCGCCGCGTAAAGGCTGCCGGTGAGCCACACATAGGCCGTCATGGCCGCAGTGTCATCGCTAATGACGATTAATAAGGTAGTGCCAGCCCCCATGGCAGCTGCCAACCCAATACCCACCAATACCATACGTGCTGGGCTAATGCCGCTCTTCCACGCCAAACTGACCACCAATAGAGCGGACACCAGCGCACCGAGCATGGCAGCAACAGGCAGCCAGCGAATGCTAAGGGTCGTGCTGAGCAGGGCTAAAAACAGCACTGCTGCTAGCGCCGCGCCGCTGGTGATGCCGATGACATCTGGCGATGCTAGCGGGTTACGCACAATGCTTTGCAGAATAGCACCTGCCACCGCTAAGGCGGCACCGACCAGTATCGCCAACACGATACGAGGCAGTCTTAGCTCCCAAATAATAAAAGCGATATCGCTACTTTGGGGAGCGATCAACGTATGTAAAACCTGTAGAGGTGGTGTGGGAAAGCTACCCAAGCAGAGGGATACGCTGACGCTGAAGAAAAGCAGACAGCCTAACAGCAGCAGGCTGTTCAAGAAGCGGGCGCTTTTGCGTTTTGTCGTGTGGTTGAGGGGGAGTGCTGTTTCTTGCGTCATTGGCCAGCCATCTTTTGTCGCGCCAGATAGATAAAGAAGGGCGTGCCAATAAGCGCGGTCATGACGCCGATAGGTACTTGCTGAGGCGGCATTAGAAACCGTGAAGCGATATCGGCCAGCAGTAGTAGACAGGCGCCCAGTACCGCACAAGCGGGTAGCAGCCAGCGGTGATCAATGCCAAATAGTCCCCGTGCCATGTGGGGCACAATTAACCCCACAAACCCAATCATGCCTGCCAGCGCCACAGAGCTACCTGCTAGCACGATCACGATAAGCCCTAGCAGCAGTTTGATGGTGGTGGCCTGCATGCCAAGCCCGGTGACCATGTCGTCTCCCAGCAGCAGCGCATTGGCATGGCGTACAAGTAGCCCACTGAGTAGCAGTGCCCCGCCGAAGAGCGGCAGCAAGGGCATAACCACCGAGAGGTCGCGCCCTGAGACAGAGCCAGCCAGCCAGTAAAGAACGCTCTCAAAACTTTGTTGGTCAATCACCAGCAGTCCCTGGCTAAATGATACAAACATTGCCGTGACCGCCACCCCTGCCAGCACAACGCGCAGTGGTGAAAGCTCGCCGTGGCGGCCCCGGCTAAGCAGCACAACAATGCTTGCGGCGACCAGTGCGCCCAACAGGGCTGCCCATACATAGTGAGCAGGGGTGTGAAGCGGCAGCAGTGAGACTGCGACCACCACAAAAAACATTGCGCCAGCGTTAATCCCCAAAATACCCGGCGATGCCAGTGGGTTGCGCGTCATGGTTTGCATTAGCGCACCTGCAATAGCTAAGCTGGCGCCTACTAGGGCGGCAATCACGGCACGGGGTAAGCGTTCAGCCAATAGAATGATGTGAGATACGTTGGCAGGGTCATAGTGGGTGAGTGAGTCGAACAGAGCGGATAGGGCAATCTCCGTCGTGCCTAACATCACGCTAGCGAAAAAAGCACCAAACGTTAGCACTGCCCCAATGACCAAGCCCATGCCTTTTGCAGCGGCGCTGTTTAGCATTGAAAGTGCTCCCCACCGTGATCGATGGTGCGAGGTAAGCAAACCTGATGTTGCTGGGCTTCAGGCTGTGGCAGCTTATAATGGTCATAAAGATCATCCAGCATAGCGTTGGCCGCCAGGATGCCACCGCCCATCATCCAACTGACGGGGTCGACTTCAAATACGCGCCCGTTTTGCACCGCTGAAAGCCGCTGCCATAGTGGATGAGCTGTCCAGCGTTGGTAATTATCCGTAATGGCAGGATCGTCCGGCTCTAGCAGCACAAACATAACATCGGCATTCAGGACAGGAATGTTCTCAGTGCTGGAAAGTTTCATTCCCCAGCCTTGAGTATGCAGCGTATCCGGCTGCTCGAAGCCAAGCTCATCTAAAATAGAGCCAGCAAAGCCGTGAGTATAGATGCGCACGTGGTCACTTTTAAAACGCACCACGGCCACTTTCTGAGGCCATTCACTGCCCAACTCAGCGGCTATCTGCTGGCGGAAATCGCTCACGCGGTCATCCCAGTGCCGAAGTAACTGGTTGGCCTCCGTTTCGCGGCCAGTGGCATTGGCGATCATCGTCAACGTGGTTTTAAAGCCGAAAACGGTGTTGGTAGATGCCGTGGGTGCAATGGCTGCCAATAACGGTGCTATTCGCGCATGGCGAAAGTCGCTGGCAATGACCAAGTCAGGATCGAGCCAGGCAATTTTTTCCAGGTTGGGCTGGGTTTCCAAACCGACATGCTCGACGCCTTCCAACGGTTCACGCAGGTAACGATACATCGGTTTTTCTAACCAGGAGTCGACGACACCAATCGGCTTAAGGCCCAGGGCGACAGCGCTATCGGTAGCACCTTGATAGAGCGTGACGATGCGTGGCGCCGATATGAACGGGGCGTGATTACCGTTCTGAGCAGCACTTTGCAGCGGATTGGTTAGCACGAAAAAGGCTGTCAGCGCCGCGCATGCTAGTAGCAACACACGTCTCCAAGCCTTGCTGCAATGAGAGTGTATTGTTGGCATACGTGTCACAGGTAGCTAGACGTTTTAAAAGCAGAATGATGGCATGTGTCAAAAGCTAATGTAAAGCATTATCAGATATAGGTCTTCCATCTGCCCAAACATGGTGCGTTCTGCTGGCTGTTGAGCGGTTCAACGAGCGGATAGTGGCTTTGATAAAGTAGCAGATTCGGCCTGCATTCATAGAATAAGTGCAGCCACTGGGAGGCTGATATCTCTAGCGATTAAAAAGTAGTTTGCTACGGATATGTTCAATAGCCTATGCGTTCAAGAGCCTATGTGTTCAAGAGTGTGTGTTCAAGGGCGTATATATTCATGAACGGTTAAAGAGCTTTAATCAATCGTGCTTTTAATTCCTAGTGGGCTCGACTTTAAACTCTTATGTATTGCTCTTTGTGGTGCAGCATATTGTTTGTTACACCGTTTTGGGATGCCCTTTTAGTCGGAGTAAGCACTTGGTTGGTTTTAACTGGGCTGCTGGTGAAAAATTATTTCTCTTGACCGTATGAAGGAAAGGCTATAAAGAATAAAATTCCTTGTAATCGTATAGAGGGGAAATAAATTGCTTATTGATCGTTTTGATTTAAAAATTCTTGAACAGCTTCAGCGCGATGATAGTCTTTCTATTGCACAGCTTGCAGAAGGAATTGGTCTCTCTGTTACGCCGTGTTGGCGGCGAATACAAAAGCTGGAAAAAGACGGAATTATAGAAAAAAGAATTGCCGTACTGAACCCTGAGAAATTGAATCTTAGTCTTACTGTGTTTGTGATGGTTAAAACGGATAAACACAACCAAGCTTGGCTTGATACATTTCAGGAGACGGTTAAAAACTTTCCTGAGATCGTAGAAGTTAATCGCCTCGCAGGTGAATACGACTACTTACTTAAGGTCATTACGCGTAATAACCAATCTTATGACGCCTTTTATAAAAGGCTGATTGCGAAAATAGAGCTCAGTAATGTCACATCGTGCTTCTCAATGGAACAAGTCAAGAAAACCACCGAGCTCCCCCTCGGCGATCTCTCGTGAGTGGATAGAGCGCCTACAGAGTGGGGTTATTGGAGAAGGGCGCTTGATCCCCGGCCCATTTGGAGACTGCCCCTTGCTCTATGCCGATTACACGGCATCGGGAAGGGCGTTGGATATCGTCGAGCGGGCAATTCAGGAAGAGGTGTTGCCTCTCTATGCCAACACGCATACTGAAACCTCTTACACCGGAAAAATGACCACGCGGCTACGGGAAGCTGCTCGCCAAGCTGTGGCGGAGTCTGTAGGTGCTGATGACGAATATGCGGTCATTTTTGCTGGTGCTGGTGCAACCGCGGCGATAGACCGTTGCTGTCGCATTCTTGAGCTGACCCATGGGCAAGTGGCAGCGAAGGCCGCTAAGCCGGTTGTTTTCGTTGGCCCCTATGAGCATCACTCCAATGATCTGGTATGGCGTGAGTGCGATGTTGATCTGGTACGTACTCCTCTGGATAGCCATGGTCTTGTTGATCTGGAGGTGCTTGAACAGCAATTGCAGGCACATGCCGAGCGCGACGTTAAAGTCGTGGCGTTTTCGGCCGCTTCTAATGTCACAGGTATTCTGTCGCCCGTGGCCCAGATAGCCAAGTTAGCGCACCAATATGGCGGCTTGGCTGTGTTCGACTATGCGGCAAGTGGGCCCTATGTAGCGATCAATATGGCAGGCAGCGGCCAAGGCGATCATCTGGATGCCGTCTTCCTTTCTCCTCATAAATTTGTCGGTGGGCCTGGGAGTTCCGGCGTGCTGGTGATTCGCAAAGCGGTGTGCCGCAATGCGAAGCCGTCCATTGCCGGGGGCGGCACGGTATCCTATGTAACTGCCTCCCATCATCGCTATGTTCAGAATGTCGAGCGTCGGGAGGAAGCGGGTACACCTAATATTTTGGGTGACATTCGCGCGGGGTTGGCGTTCCGTATCAAAGCAAAAGTTGGCACTGAGACCATTGAGCTGCGCGAGCAAGAATTGGTGGCCATGGCGGTGGAGCGCTGGCAAAAAATAGCTAACTTAAACCTGCTTGGCTCACTTGATGCGCCCAGGTTGGCCATCTTCTCGTTTAATATCACTGCTGGAGAACGGGCGATACACCATAACCTCGTGGTTGCCATGTTGAATGACCTATTCGGTATTCAGGCTAGAGGTGGCTGTTCCTGCGCGGGCCCTTATGGTCATGAACTGCTCTCCATTGATAGCGATACGGCTGCAGCGCATGAAGCGTTAGTCCAAAAAGGTAGAAGCATATATCGCCCAGGTTGGGTAAGACTCGGATTTAACTTCTTTTTTAGCAATGAGTCGGCTAACTATGTAATATCAGCGGTCGAGTTTATTGCGCGTTATGCCCCAGTATTAATGAAACTTTACTCTGTGGATGAACATAGTGGTGTTTGGGTTGCCCAGCGCCCTGATGCGTCAGCTCAATCCGAAGAGTCAGTAACGCCATGCCTATTGGATACGCTTTTCACTAAGGATGCATCTGTTGGAACAGCTGACGAGGCCAAAGTGCTTGATTGCTTTGCCAGAGTGCTTGAATTGGTTGAACTGGCGAAAGCCTTGCCTTTACCCGCTAATCGCCATGCTGAAGATGTACCCGTTCGTTGGTTCTGGTGGCCCCATGAAGCCGAACAGGCCATGCAGACACAAGCCGAGATGATGCCATGACCCTCACTCCCTCTTTGGCCGGTGCCGGCCTTGAAGCCTTGAATGCACGTGTGAAGCACGACCTCGCCTGTCTGAACCTGCCGCCTGCTAATTGGGTCCCCTCATTAGAGAGAGAGGATGGGCGGCACGTTTACGATGTCGTGATTGTGGGCGGTGGTCAGTGCGGTTTAGTAGCGGCTTTCGCGCTACTGTCGGGAGGCATCTCCAATATCCGTATTTTTGATCGCAACCCGGCGGGTAAAGAAGGGCCTTGGATGAACTATGCCCGTATGGAGACACTGCGTTCGCCGAAAACATTACCAGGACCCAGCTATGGGTTTGCCTCACTGACCTTTCGGGCTTGGTATGAGGCGCAGTTTGGCACCGAAGCCTGGGAAATTCTTGACAAGATTCCGCGGCCTACTTGGATGGAGTACCTTTGCTGGTACCGTGAAGTTCTCAACCTGCCGGTCGAAAATAGTGTCAAGGTTGAGCATGTTAAGCCCGAGGGAGAGCTACTTAGTCTTGAGCTTTCTGGCCCAGGCGCGACGGCTGAACGTGTTCTAACACGCAAACTGATTATGGCGACTGGCCGTGAAGGTACCGGTGCCCCCAAGATTCCCGATTTCGTTGCTGGTTTGCCGGCGTCTCGCTGGGCGCACACTGCGGACGATATCGATTTTACTGCCCTTAAAGGGAAGCGTGTGGTCGTGGTGGGGGTAGGCGCCTCGGCGATTGATAATGCTGCTGAGGCGCTGGAGCATGGAGCCAGCGAGGTTCGCTTCCTGATTCGCCGTCAGCAGATGCCGACGATCAACAAAATGATGGGTATTGGCTCCTATGGCTTTACTCATGGCTACGCAACACTGCCGGATGAGTGGCGCTGGCGCATTATGCATTACTCTTTTATCACTCAGACGCCGCCTCCTCGTGGCTCGACGTTGCGCGTCAGCCGCCATGAGAATGCTTATTTTCACTTTGGTTGTGGCATTGAAAATATTCGAGTTGAAGGGTCGGAAGTGGTGATCACGACCCAGCAGGGCAAACAGGTTCACTGCGACTTTCTGATTCTGGGAACTGGGTTTGAAGTTGACCCACTGGCTCGTACCGAGCTGGCAGGGTATGCCGATCGTATTCTGCTGTGGCGTGATCGATATCAGCCACCCACCGAGCTTCAGCACGAAGAGCTGGGCAATTTTCCTTACGTAGATCGCGACTTTGCCTTCCAGGAGCGAGAGCCAGGAGCGGCCCCCTGGCTGCGTAATATCCACTGCTTCAACTATGGTGCCTCTATTAGTTTAGGCAAAGTCAGCGGTGACATTCCTGGGATCAGCGAAGGAGCCAACTGGCTGGCAGGCGCAATTGCCGCAGGCTTTTATCGAGAAGACATCGAACGTCACTGGCAGCTACTCGAACACTACGACTCTCCGGAACTACTGGGGGATGAGTGGGAGCCTTCCCCATTGCCTTGAATGCGTAGCGCTAACATCGTCTTTGTATTGCAATGTTAAGGAACCGAAATGTCACATGTACTTGAAACAGACGCTGGCGTGCCCAGCAGCGGCCCGCTGGCCGACGCTCTGACCATGCGCGGCAAGTTAATGGAGCTGACACAAGCATCCTATGAAGCAGCGCTGCTACCCAGTGATGCCGGGAACCTGCCCGCCAGCTTAAGAGCGGCGCTGGCATGTCGTATGGCGAGAATTTGCCAGCAAGCAGGGCTGACACAGCACTATGCTGATTTGCTTGCCGGGTATGGCGATGATGCCGACCCTTACCAACTGGCTCTTCCAGTGCAAATGCCACCGGCGGATAACCAGCGTTTGGCAGCGATGGTGGATTACGTTGATTTAGTCACCGAACGACCACGGGATGCCAGCGAAGCAACAATCGGTTCGCTACGTGCCGCAGGCATTGATGAAGCAGATATTGTCCGCTTAGCCGGGCTGGTTGCTTTCGTTAACTACCAGCTGCGCGTTGCTGCTGTGCTGAGTGTGATGGGGAAAAGCCAATGAGTCGTGTCATTCACAAGTTCACCACCCGGGTACCCACGTGGCGTCCCCATATCACCCCGATTGATTTTGATCAGGCGACGCCTGCTCAACGGGAAGCGCTGAAAGAGACGCCTTCCAACACCAAAATTTCCGACTATGTATTGGTGTTGGCGCATGATCCTGAGCCGCTGCGTATTCGCACGTCTCTATTTAACGGCATCATGTATGACAAGGGGGGGTTATCCCGTGAAGAGCGGGAACTGGGAGCGGTGGCAGCATCGGTCGTCAACCGCTGTATCTACTGCGCTGCCGTGCATGCTCAGCGTTATAACAACCTGACGCGTGATGAGCGGGTGATGCAGGAGATTTTCTTCAATGGCGAAAAGGCGGATATCGATGCACGTCAGCGTGCCATCCTTAAGTTCGGCATGCGGCTCTCTGAGTGCCCTCCCAAAGTAACCGAAGATGATATTGCCAGCCTACGTGAAGCAGGGCTGGATGATCAGGAAATTTTGGATCTTACCCTCTCAACCACTCTGTTTGGCTGGGCAAACCGGCTAATGCACACCCTTGGTGAACCTGTATCGGGAGCATAGCTTAAGCAAGCACCCGCTTTTTAAAACGTTGGCACATCCCTGGCGAGTATCTATCGGCAGCTAGTCGCTATCGGCAGTTAGTACCTATAGACAGTTAGCACCTATAGACAGTTAGCACCTATGGACAGCTAGTAAACCTATAAGAGGAACGTCCCCATGACAAAACGTACGTTTTCGCGCTTGGCCCTGGCAGCCGCAACTTCCATGCTTTTTATTTCCCCTGCTATGGCAGAAACCTTACGCCTGGGCACGGTAGTAAGTGCTCCTCACCCATGGATTGATGCTGCTGAAGCGTTTAAAGCCGAAGTAGCAGAAGCGACCGATGGGCGTATCGATGTACAGATTTTCCCAGGTGGCCAATTGGGTAATGACCAGACAATGGTCGATGAGATTCGTATCGGTACCACCGATATGATCATTGGCGGTGTGATGAATATTTCGCCGTATACCCCTGAATTTGAAATTTTCAGTCTTAATTATCTGTTTGAAGATATGGATAAATTTCGGGCTGCCACCTCTCCCGACTCGCCCGTGTTTGACTACTTCGCCAACGCTATGCAGGAGTCAGGGGTAGGCTTGAAGTTGTTGAGCCTGACAGGAGGGGGAACGCGCAATTTAAGTACCAATACCGGACCTGTCACCCAGCCTTCGGATCTGCAAGGTATCAAGATGCGTGTCACAGGCTCGCGCCTGGATGCTGAGATGTGGCAATCAGTCGGCGCGTTGACGACATCGCTACCATGGACAGAAATTTACACTGGCCTGCAAACCGGCGTAGTGGGGGCCTTCGAGAGTACCATCAGTGGCTATTACTCAAGCCGCCTTTATGAAGTAGCTCCCTATCATGCCAAAACCGAACATCAGGTGATGATGAGCCATATTTCCATCAGCGAGAACCGCTTTAATCGCTTCTCGGAAGAGGATCAGGCCATCATTCTCAATGCGGCCCAGCATGCGGGTGAGTTCGGCACTGAAAAAGGAGTGGAGTACGATGCGGAGTTTATTCAGGAATTCGAGGATCTGGGGGTAACGGTGACCGAAGTCGACAAGCAGGCCTTCATTGATGCGGTCGTTCCTCTGCATGACGAGTTTGCTGAGGAACGTGGTTTGACTGAGCTGCTTGACACGATTCGCAACCTGTAAACCGCGATCCATCAGCGCTTTGGCGTGCTGCTTTGTGTCTCATCTGCAAGCAGTGCGCCAATGTAAGGGCAGAAAAATGCGGAAAATAAACGATCTGTTGGAGAAACTCCTGACATTTATCGCAGGCTCGCTGTTTGCAGCCTTTATCCTAACGGTGCTCTATCAGGTGGTGGCACGTAACTACCTGAAAATATCAGTATCGTGGACCGATGAAGTCGCTATGGCCTGTTTCATTTGGGCGGTCTTTATTGGCGCGGCCATTGCACTACGTAAGCGTAGGCACTATGTGGTGGACGTTTTTCCTCCAAACTTTGTTATTACTCAGCGGGTATTACGCTTATTCGGTAGCTTAGCCTGTCTGCCCGTGATCTATGTACTGATTGTGCACGGTAATGTACTGGTGGATATGGGCTGGAACCGACGCTCGGTAGCGCTAGGTACGCCCATGGCCTATGTGTTCGCCGCGATTCCCGTAGCAGGTATCTCCATGTTGCTATTTTCTATTGAGACTATTCGCGATGATATCGCCAAGCTGCGTGCTGGTAGAGATGCGGCCAGTAGTGGAGAGGCCCCCGAATCATGAGTCCATTGATTACCTTGATTGGCAGTTTTCTGATTCTTATCGGCCTGAGTGTCCCTATCGCTTTTGCGATTGGTTTGGCTTCCATATTGACGATCATGCAATTGGGGCTGCCCTTAACATCGGTCGTTAATCAGATGTTTGCCAGCATTAACTCATTCCCGTTACTGGCCGTGCCTTTCTTCCTACTGTTAGGGCGCCTGATGAACGACGGGGGCATCACCGATCGTCTGCTACGCTTTGCGGATAGTACTGTTGGGCATGTCCGTGGCGGCCTGGGCCACATCAATGTCATGGTATCCATGATGTTTGCCAGCCTCTCGGGGTCTGCAGCTGCAGATACTGCCAGCGTGGGGGCGGTACTCATTCCGGCTATGAAGAAGTCGGGCTATCCCGCGCCGTTTGCTGTGGCATTGACGGCTGCATCGTCTGTGCTGGGGGGGATCATTCCGCCCTCGATTCTCATGGTAATTTACGGTGCCTTTGGCAACGTATCAGTGGGTGCTCTGTTTATGGGGGGCATTCTGCCAGGGATACTCGTCGGTTTGATGCAGATGGGATATGTGTATTACATCGCGAGAAAGCACGATATTAAAGCAACGGGTAAGTTCTCTTTCCGCCAAATGGGGCGCACTGCGATCACCGCTGCTCCACCTATGGTGCTGCCGCTAGTGGTTCTAGGTGGCATAACCCTAGGCGTATTCACTGCTACGGAAGCAGCTTCGGTAGCGGTTCTGGTAGGCGTGTTGTTAGCCTTTGTTTTTTATCGAGCGATACGTTTTAGGCAGCTTCCCGGCATTTTGTCAGACTCGGTTGTGGCCTTTTCGTTACCGATGTTTGCTGTCGCGTCCGCAGGCATTATGGGGTGGCTGATTTCGTACTTGGGGATCGCTCAGGAGGTCGCTAACTTTATCCTCACCGTAACGCAATCGCGGGTGGGCATCATGCTGTTGGTGATGCTGTTCATGTTAGTGATTGGAACCGTCCTCAGTCCGGTAACAGCAGTTATTATCTTCCTCCCCATTATTCAGGGACTGTGTATCGCGGCTGATATCAACCAGGTCCATATGGCGCTGGTAGTGATTTTATCGCTCACCTTAGGGTTGATCACGCCTCCCTATGGTATTTGCCTGCTTATCGCAACGCAGATTGGCGAGGTTTCCATGCCGCGTGCTTTTATGGCGGTAATACCGCTAATAGTGCTCATTATGTCGATCATTATCGCCATGATACTGCTGCCAAGCGTCTTCCTGTATTTACCGCAATTAGTGTTCCCAAAAGCGTTTTAGTAAGGTGGGGTAGCGTTATATTAGCGCTACCCCCACCTCGACGATGCCAAATACCGCCACCCCAGCTGCGACCGGCCAGCCTAATGAGCGTAGCCGCGACCATACCCATAATGTGACGGAGAGACCGATAGCAGTGGCTATCCATGAAACGGCACTCGGGCTCACTGGTACGATAGAAACGCCGAGCACAGCGGCGATCATCAGCGGGCCGAGAATACTTAGCCATTGAGGCATATTGTTAATGCCTGTCTCACTATTTATACGGCGCTGCATCCATAGAAAAGGCACCACACGCATCAGCAGAGTACCTATCGCGGATATCATCACCGCTAACCACAGCGCGCTACTCATTACTCCCTCTCCTTTTTTCAAACTTCACCAGATAGAAGCACAGCGCGCCACAGGCAGCCGCCAGTGGGATGGCCACATTGCCCCATCCAGTCAGCGTTAAACACAGCGCAGCAATGATGGTGAGTCCCATTGCTACTGCCCAACGTTTATCGGTAAAACGCGGAGCCACCATGGTGAGAAAGAGTGCAGGCAGCGCGAAAGGCATAATTTCACCCAACAACGGCCAGCGGGCGGTAAATGCTTCGCCAGCGGTAGCTCCCACGGCAGTGCCCACTGCCCACGCACCCCACGCCAGTAACGATGCACCTACAAACCAGCTAAAGCGCTTCGCGTCAGGCAACTGCGGAAGCCTGGTTAATGCCAGAGCAAATACCTGGTCGGTTAGGCCGTGCATTAGCCATGGCCAGTGGCGGCTGCGTGGCAACAGCTCGGCTAGGTTAGGGCCGTACACCATGTGGCGCACATTAATCAGTAATGTCATTGCTACCACCAACCATAGTGGTGCGCCGGTGGCGATCATGCCCACGAACAAAAACTGCGAAGCACCCGCGTAAATCAGCGCTGATATGGCTGTGGCTTCCCATGTGCTAAAGCCTGCTTGGCTAGCCACCAAACCAAACGATAGCGCCACCGGTATGTAACCACCCAATAGCGGAATCGCTTCCTGCACGCCTTGCAGCGCGCTGCGCCACGGCGAGTGGCTGACAACTTGGTTCATGGTGCATCCCCCTGTTCGCCGTAAGTAATGGTGAGTAGCATGGTGGCCTCTTGGTCTTGGGTGCGGTAAAAGTGAGGCTCATCAGCGCTAAAGGTAATGCTTTCGCCAGGGGCTAGCGCAGTAACCGTCCCTTCTGGACCGACTTCGAGCCAGCCGCTGATCAGGATCAGCGTTTCTTGAGTACCCAGGGTGTGAGCTTCGGCGTGGCGCAGGGTATGGGGAGCGCAGCGCATCCAGTAGGCATCTACCTGAGGCGAGCCTTTTCCCTGGTCAATTAACTGAACTTGCACGCCATCTTCACCTAAAGGCACAGAGATAGGCGCAACCAGGGTGCCGAAGGGGACATTAAGCTGCACTGCTAACCGCCAGATGGTATCCAGGGTGGGGTTGCCATTACCTTGTTCCAGACGACACAGATTCGATTTGGCAATGCCTGCTGCGTTGGCTAGGTGGGAGAGTGACCAACCTCGCGCTTGGCGAAGGGATTGCAAATGCTGGCCTAGGGTACTTAGTGAGTGCTCATCCATTCTATTATCTCGCTGTTCCTTTTATAGAACGTTCTATATAAGGAACAGCGAGAAGTCAATCAAATTGCGTTATAACGTGTGGTCAGAGCTGGAAGGTTGACGGGCTCGGCAAGCTGCTGCAGTGAACAGCACATCCGTTGAGGAATTCAGCGCGGTTTCGGTCGCGTCTTGTACCACGCTGATGACAAAGCCAATTGCCACTGCTTGCATGGCGACTTCTGTGGGAATGCCAAACAGGTTGGCAGCCATCGGAATGAGCATCAGCGAACCACCGGCTACGCCTGAAACACCGCAGGCAGCCAGTGCAGACACCACGCACAGTAGTAGGGCAGTGGGGAAGTCGACGGTAATGCCTAGCGTATGGGTGGTCGCCAAGGTAATTACCGTTATGGTGATAGCGGCACCACACATGTTGATCGTCGCGCCGAGCGGAATAGAAATAGCGTAGGTGTCGGCATCCAGCTTTAGACGGCGGCACAGCTCTAAATTTACGGGGATATTCGCCGCTGAGCTGCGGGTGAAAAAGGCGGTGATGGCACTGCCGCGCAGGCAGGTGAACACCAGTGGGTAAGGGTTCTGACGGGTAGTGAGGTAAACGAGCAGCGGATTGCTAACAAGAGCAACAAACAGCATACAGCCTACGATGACACCAAGCAGTTGGGCGTAGTTGAGCAATGCCTCTACCCCTGACTCTGCCAAGGTTCCCGCGACTAAGCCAAAGATGCCAATCGGCGCTAAGCGAATTACCAGCGTGACAATGCGGGTGACAGCAGTGGATAAATCGCTTAACGCTTGACGGGTGGTGTCGCTGGCTTGGCGTAGCATTAAACCAAGGCCAATGGCCCATGCCAGAATAGCGATAAAGTTCGCTTCCATTAGCGCACTTACCGGGTTAGCCACCGCATTTAATAACAGATCCCTTAGAACGCTAAAAATATCCCCAGGTGGATTGCCGTCAATTTGCCCCGCATTCAATGCAAGTTCGGTAGGGAATAGAAAGCTTGCCGCCACTGCAATTAGCGCAGCGACTAATGTGCCTACCACATACAGTATGAGCACGGGGCGAATGTGAGTGGGTTGACCTTTCTTGTGTGCAGCGATGGCAGCGGTAACCAGCACAAAGACTAAAATAGGGGCCACTGCTTGCAGCGCGGCAATAAATAGCTGACCAAGCAGTGCCACATTGCCTGCAATGTCCGGTGTGAAAAGGGCGATGAATATCCCGGTAACAATGCCAATTAAAATCTGTGGGATAAGGCCCAGCCGGAAAAGTGGCTGAAACACGGTGTAGATGGTGGCGATCATTGCGCGACTCTCAGGTAGTAGAAGGGGAAACGTTGTGGCGATAGGCCGTGGACGTGCCTGAAAGGGGCAGCATTCTACCAGCTGTGAGTATCTCGCGGGCAGTTGGGTGAAAAACTTGGGGAGGGCGCCCAGTTAGATAAGTAACTGACGATATAATCGTTCTGATCGCTATGTTTGGCTCTTGGCGATACCTACGTTGCAATCTATCGCTTCTCTTAAAAGGGAAAAGAACAGGAAACTTATCAATGCGCATTAAAGTGTTATTCGCTGCACTGCTGATACTGTGTAGCTCTTCGCTTGCAATGGCTGCCGACTACCACATCGATATCACTAATCGTACGGGCTATATCTTGTATTACATGTATATAAGCCCAACAGATTCGAAAAGCTGGGAAGAGGATGTGCTCGGTAATGATGTCCTGATGGATGGTGATACTCAACGGGTGGCGATTACGGGTTATGACAGTCCTATCTTCGATATTCGTTTGGTCGATGAAGACGACGACAGCTACACCTTCTGGAAGGTAGATGTATCAACCCGGGATCTTGTGGTTACGCTAGATGATTTAGACTGATAAAAAATTCCCAACGGTTTGCCTCCCCTAACAGCGCCCTTGCTGATGAATCTTCGGAATAGAGGCAAGCCGTTTATATAGGCATTGGTTAGCTAGTGACGTGATAAGAACGAGATTGGCTTTTAATCGAACAGAGATAGAATTATTACCTTGGCCATGACCGCAATGTCCAATAGCCTCCCCATAGCCGCGTGGCAGTCGTGATTAGGCAAGCGGCTGCGAATAGCCCCGCTAACCATGGAAAATAGTGAGGAAATAGGCAAAAGAGCACTAACGCGATCACGGTTTCTGTGCCTTCGGTTAATCCCTCTAAATAGTAAAATGTTTTTTGTGGAAAGTTTGGCCGCTCAGCATTGCGTGCTTTCGCCGCAATAGCAAAGGCTAAAAACGATGTTCCCGTGCCGATAAATGCGAATAGCAGTAGCGCGGCTGCTAGCGCATTTTGCCCAGGGTTAGCCAGCGCGAACCCCAGTACGACTGCGGCATAAAAGACAAAATCCAACCCGATATCAATAAATCCACCCGCATCGCTTTGCTGGCCGCTTAGCCGGGCAAGCGCGCCATCAAGCCCATCACCGAGGCGGTTCAACAAAATCGCCATCAGTGCCAAAACATAATATTCAAAGGCTAATAGCGGTAGCGCGCTCATACCCACTAAAAAAGCCACTAAGGTAACTTGGTCAGGGGTAATCTGCCGGTGGTTGAGGTGCTCAGCCATACTGGCAAGTGGTCGGTGGGTCAGCGGCATAGTAAAACGGTCGAGCACGTGAGTACCTCCTTAGAAAAAGACTCAAAACTACCGGGATAAAAGCGCAGTGTCACATCAGGGGAAGGCGCGCTAGTAGCTACAACTAAGGTTGTTAGACTTTGGTTGTAGTTTTCGTCAATTCGCTGGACTAATACTTGGCTGCAGTGAATAAAGGGCACCAAAAACCAGCTAGTCTGGTTTAAATACGCCATAGGGGGTTGCTGTGAGAAGCTCCCTTTCGATCACCTGACTGAGAACGGTACTTTGATAATGCGCAGAACTGCCACCATGACACTCTGGGAGTCGCTTTGGCACTCCCATGACCAAGCCAAAAACCTACTTATGTGCGCGTTGCCAGCCGCTGGCGCTGGACGCTCATCCTCTGCTACGTCAGGTGAGCAACAACATTCGGGTAGCAAACCGCCAAAGCCACCTGCCTATACGACAGCTCAAAAGGTTGGGCTAGTGCTAGGGCCGATGCTGTTTGCCTTCGTACTGCTGTTTTTTCACCCGGCGGAGCTTAGCTTAGAAGGCCGCATGGTGCTTGCTACCACGCTTTGGGTAGCCGTGTGGTGGATTACCGAAGCCATCCCTATTCCTGTTACGTCACTTTTGCCCATTGTATTGCTGCCGATCACCGGCGCCCTTGAGAGTAGTGCGGTTACGGCAGCATACGGCAATCCTATTATCTTCCTTTTCCTCGGTGGTTTTATGATTGCCCTGGCGATGGAGAAGTGGGATCTGCATAAGCGTATTGCCCTCACCATTATTTCAGTATTGGGCACCAGCATTAACAGTATTGTGTTCGGCTTTATGGCGGCCACTGGCTTTTTGTCGATGTGGGTATCCAACACGGCGTCGGTCATGATGATGCTGCCTATTGGCACCGCGATTGTGTATCAGGTAACCCAGGAGCTTAATAAGAGCGAGGGTGATCACAGCGAAGACATCGATAAATTCAGTAAAGCACTGATTTTTGGCGTTGGTTACGGCGGCACTTTCGGCGGTTTGGGTACCCTGATCGGTACGCCTCCCAATATTATTCTGGCAGCGATTGTGAATGAGTTGTTTGGCGTTGAAATTACCTTTGCCAGTTGGATGATGTTTGCTTTCCCTGTCGTTGTGGTGCTGCTGTTTATTGGTTGGCTAATGCTGACACGCTTTATTTACCCGATTAACTTCAGCAACCTTCCGGGTGGCAAAGCGCTCATTGCTAAAGAAAAGGCAGCGCTGGGTAAGATCACCTTTGAAGAGAAAGCCGTGCTGGTTGTTTTCCTGTTAGCGGCGTTTTTCTGGATTACCCGTTCTTTCCTGTGGCAAGGCCAAATACTCACCATTCCGGGGATTAACGACACGATGATCGCCATTGTGGCGGCAATTGCGCTGTTTTTAATTCCTTCGCCAAGCAAAGGCGGCTGCCTGCTGGGGTGGGATATTGCCAAAGACGTACCCTGGGGCATTCTGCTGCTATTTGGCGGTGGCTTGGCGATTGCTGCTGGCTTCGGTTCCTCTGGATTAGCCGCCTGGATTGGTGGTCAGATGAGTGTGCTGGAAGGTGTTAACTTCTTGCTGGTGATCTTGTTAGCCGCTGGAATGGTGTTGTTCTTGACTGAAATCACTTCCAATACAGCAACGGCCACGATGATTCTTCCGGTGCTTGCCTCGCTGGCGTTGGCGTTGGATATCCATCCGTTCGTACTAATGGTACCTGCGGCCATGGCAGCTAACTGCGCCTTTATGCTGCCGGTGGGTACACCCCCCAATGCGATTATTTTTGCGACCGGAAAAATCAAAATTATCGAAATGGTACGCAACGGCTTTTGGCTAAATATTTTCGCACTACTGCTGATTGTTGCGGCGGTTTATTTCTTATTGCCCCTCATGTGGGGAATCGATCTAACCACCTATCCGGACGCGTTCCGCGACTAACAGCCAGTCACTACTGTTGCTTCAGCCCCGCCATGTGCGGGGCTTTTTGTAGAAAGCTTTGGTAGAAAGCTTTTTGTGCTGCGTGACGGACAGTTTGGAATGCAGATTGCTATGATGGGGCATATTTTTTGCGTTGAGCCTGCCATGCGACTACTTCATACCGCCGATTGGCACCTAGGGCGGCTGTTTCACAACCTCTCCCTGCTGGAAGACCAGCGCCATGTACTGAACCAGCTACTGGATATTATCGACCGCGATGCGGTGGATGCTGTGCTGGTTGCAGGCGATATCTACGACCGTTCGGTGCCGCCATCCGCTGCCGTCACGCTGTTAGATGAGGTGCTTGGTGAGCTATGTGAAAAGCGTGGCCTACCGGTGATTATGATTTCCGGCAACCACGACGGCGCTGAGCGACTCGGCTTCGGGGCGCGCCACCTGCGCCAAGCAGGGCTGCATATTTTGTCTGATCTATCTGCCTGCGATCACCCGGTGACACTGTCGGTTAATGGGGAAGAGGTGGATGTGTTCGGTATTCCCTACGCTGACCCGGAGTATGTGCGCAGCCAGTTTTCGGTGGATGTCCGCGATTTCGACAGCGCCCACCGTTACTTAGTCGAACGTATCAACACCCAGCGTCAAGCGGGCCGACCGACTGTGCTTATGAGCCACTGCTTTGTGGATGGCGGCAGTGCCAGCGATTCAGAGCGCCCGTTAACCTTGGGGGGCGCGGAAAGTGTTGCTTGGGAGCCGATGCAGTCGTTTGACTATGTCGCCTTAGGCCACCTTCATGGGCCGCAATATCGCGGTGGTGAACATATTCGCTACAGCGGCTCGTTGCTTAAATACAGCTTCTCAGAGGCCAACCAGCGCAAAGGCGTCACGCTGGTGGATATTGGCCCCGAAGGCGTGAGGCAGATCGAGCACCGCCCGCTGACGCCGCGCCGAGAGGTGCGTGTGTTGGAAGGCGAGCTGGCCGAGCTGCTAACACTAGGCAGAACCGATCCCCAAGCCGATGACTATTTGTTAGTGCGGATGACCGACCGCCACGCGATTCTTGACCCCATGGGCAAGCTACGCGAGGTCTACCCCAACGTGCTGCATTTAGAAAAGCCCGGCATGTTGGAAGCCCAAGGGCGTCAGCAGTTAGATCGCGAACGGCTGCAGTTCAGCGCGTTGGATATGTTTAGTGATTTCTTTAGCCAAACCAGCGGGGGCAACATGAGTGATGAGCAGGCCAGTGCCATGCGTGAGCTCATCACCACCCTAAGTCGTGAGCAGGAGAGCCAGTTATGACGCCGTTGACGCTCACCATGCAGGCGTTTGGCCCCTTTGCAGGCAGTGAAACGATCGACTTTACTGCGCTGGGCAAAAGCCCATTGTTTCTGATTAATGGCCCCACGGGCGCAGGGAAGAGCTCGATATTAGATGCCATCTGTTTTGCGCTTTACGGCCAGACCACTGGTAATGACCGCGATGCCGGGCAAATGCGCTGTGACCAAGCTGCTGCTAGCTTGTTGACCGAGGTGAGCTTGGATTTTCGCCTGCGCGATAGTGCTTACCGAGTGCGCCGGGTGCCCCAGCAGGAGCGCCCCAAGGCGACTGGTGAAGGCACTACCACACAAAGCGCTGAAGCCCAGCTGTGGCGGCTTACCCCGGAGGGTGATAAGGATGAATGTTTGGTGGCGCGTAAGGTCACCGATGCCAACAGCCAGCTACACGCTTTAATAGGTCTGGATGCTAATCAATTTCGCCAAGTAATGGTGCTCCCCCAGGGGAAGTTTCGTGAACTGTTGTTAGCGGAATCGAAAGATCGCGAGAAGATTTTTTCGCAGCTATTTCAAACCCAGATTTTTCAGCGTATTGAAGAGCGCCTGCGTACCCAGGCGAATCAAATTGAGCGAGCGGTGAATGATCACCGCCAGCATATCAGCGGCATTTTGGCCGGGGGCGAGCTGGAAAGCGAAGCAGCATTGGCGCAAGAAGTAGAGGCGCTAACCCCGCAAGTAGGGCAAGCGCGTCAGCGTTTTGAAACCGCTCAGCAGCAGCGCCGTAGTGCTGAACAGCGACGAGATGAAGCCCAAGCGTTACAGCGCCAATTTGAAGCGCGGGACAGCCTTGCCACGGAGAAAGCACGCCACCTTGAGCAGCAGGCGCAAATAACGGCCTCTCAGAACCGCTTGACCCAAAGCGACCACGCTCAAGCGCTACGACCCTACAGTGCTGCGTTAGTCCAAGCCCAGCAGGCACTCACTACCGCCCAGGAAGAGCAGCGACAGGCCGATGCCGCGCTGACTACCCAGCGTACGAATACTGAGCAAGCCAAACGTACCTTTGAAGCGACACGCCAGCGCCAGATCGAACTCCCTGCACTGCGCGAGCGCCATCGTCAGTTGGGAGAGTTTATCCACAGAAGCCAGCAGTTAAGTGAGCTTGAAGCGCGCTGGCAAGCGGCACAAAACGCTTGGCAACAAGCCGATGACATACTTAAGCGTGATGAAGCTCAATTAGACGGTATTCGCCAGCAAGGTGAAGCGCTAAGCATTACTCTTGAGCAGCTGCAAACGGAAAGTCAGCAGTTGGCCAGCGCCCCTGCAGAGCTGAGCCGCCATGAGAGCCTGCTAGCTCAGCGACAGGAGTTGGAGGAGCTGATACGGCAGGGGCGCGAACTTGTCGCTCAACAACAGCAGGCAACGGCGGCGCTTAAAGGTCGGCGAAGGGAAGCAGAGCAGGCTAAACGCCACGCAACTGAGCAAGAGGTGCGCTGGCACCAAGGGCAAGCCGCACTGTTAGCGCTCACCCTGGAAGAGGACGCGCCTTGCCCGGTGTGTGGCAGCCTTGAACACCCATCCCCAGCGGTTCAGCATGCTGATATCGTTACCCAAGCGCAGGTAGAAGAAGCCCGCTCAATTGAGGAGCAGGCCCGCCACGCCTTCCAAACCGCCGAGCGTCAGGAGCAACAGCTAGCACAGCAGCTTAGCTATAACGCTGAGCAAGCGCAGCGACTTCGTCACCAGCTTGGTGAGTGGGCCAGCCAACCGCCGTTTGAGTTGCAACAAGCCTGCGAACAATTGCGCTGCCAAGTCGCACGTCGGCAACATGTCGAGAGTGAGATTAACCGGCAAAGCGCTGCCCGTGACGAGCTACGTAGCGGCTGGGGCACGCTGGACAAACAGATCAAAGTCCAGCGGCCTCAGGTTGAAAAGGCCAAAGAGGAGGCGTTACGGCTAGAGAGCCAGCGCGATCAATTAAGTCAATCACTGCCAGAAGATGCCCGTAACCCGTTGGCCATGCGCCAAACGCTCACTGAACTTGATAACCAAATTGCTGAGCTTGAACAGGCCTGGGAGCGAGCACAACAGGTGCTTTCGACGAGCCAGACCCAGCAGGCGCGGGCAGAAGAGCAGCTGCGCAGCGCAAACCAGCAGCTGGCGCGTAACCAGCAAGCACTTGAGCAGGTCCAGGCTGAGTGGCAAACGGCGCTACAAGCTAGTTCATTTGAAAGTGAAGCTGCTTATCAGGCGGCTCAGCTAGAGGATAACCAACGGCAAGACCTGGCTCGCCAAGTAGAGGCCTATCAACGCCGTTTGGCTGATCTTGACGGCGCGCTACACAATTATCACGCCCAGCTGGCCGAAAAAACGCCGCCAGATCTCGCCGCACTCACCACACTCACCGAAGCCGCCCAAGCGGAGGAGCACACTCAACTCGATGCGTGGCGGGCGCTAGATGGGCGGTTAAATACGTTGCAGGGAGTTCGCCAGAAACTTACCGCTGCCCGTGCGGCCCAGGCCGAGCTTGAAGCCCAGTATCGGGTGTGGGGGACATTAAGCGAAGTGGCTAACGGGCGCACCGGTAATCGCATTAGCTTGCAGCGGTTTGTGCTAGGAGTGCTGCTGGACGACGTACTGATCCAAGCGTCTGAACGGCTGGTGCGTATGAGCCGCGGGCGCTACCAGTTGGTACGCCGCGAAGACCCATCCAAGGGCAATAAAGCCTCTGGATTGGAGTTGGATGTGGCCGATACCTACACTGGCAAGAGTCGCTCGGTAGCGACGCTTTCCGGCGGCGAGTCCTTTATGGCGGCCTTGGCGTTGGCACTAGGGCTTTCTGACGTGGTACAGGCCTACGCAGGCGGGATTCAGTTGGATACGCTATTTATTGATGAGGGCTTTGGTAGCCTTGATCAGGATGCATTAGACCAAGCGATTGCTATGCTCAGTGAGTTACAAATGGGCGGGCGAATGATCGGGATTATCTCTCATGTCAGCGAACTCAAAGAGCAAATGCCTGTCCGTGTTGAAGTGCGTGCCAGCCGACTTGGTAGCTCGGTGGAAGTGAAGGGCACGCTTCTTTAATGCCTGGGGTGGCGTTAATTCATGCTGCGTTCATACAGCATGTTTTATAACGGAAGTGAATCGTCTAGCGAGCCCTAGAGATACTATCCACTTAGGAGTGCAAGGATGAACGCAAGCAAGATTTTACAACAGTTGATGAAGCAGGCCAGCGGTAGCAGAAGTAGTGGAAACAGTGGTGGAAACAGCGGAAGCGGTTTCGATGTTAAAGGCGTTATTGATGGGCTATCGCGCCAGCTAGGCGGTGGTAGCAGTAGCGCAGGCCAGGGCTCGCGGCAAGGGGGCGGCTCTAGCGGTTTTGATATGAAGAGCCTGTTAGGTGGTGGCGCAATGGGCATGCTCATTGGCTCTAAGCGTGGTCGTAGCATGGGCGGTAAAGCGCTCAAGTACGGCGCAATTGCTGGTGTGGGCATGCTGGCCTGGAAAGCATGGCAAAGCTCTCAGGAAGGGAAAAATGCTGCTAACTCGTCCAGTGCTGCTCAAAATGCATCCGAGGGCGAACGGGTAGAAGTGCTTAGCGGTGAGTATCAAGAGCGGCGCAGCCTTGAGCTGTTGCAAGCAATGATTATGGCCGCCAGGGCCGATGGCCACATTGATGAGCAAGAGCAGGCACTCATCACAGAGCAGATCGATGCGCTAGGTGCCGATCAGGAGATGCATCGCTGGGTCGAGCAGCAGCTCAATGCCCCGCTGGATGCTCAGACACTTGCCCGTGAAGCCGACTCCCCCCAGGCTGCCCGCGAGATGTATCTGATCAGCGTCGCTGTCACTGATGATCAAAATCCCATGGAGCGCGCTTGGTTGGATCAATTGGCAAGTGCGCTGAATCTCTCGCCCGACATGGCTGCCGAGCTTGAACGCCAGGCGCAGCAGGCCGGTTAATGCTGGATACCATTAATTTTTGGCTAGCCACCGGCTTTGGGCTGGGGCTAGCGCCGGTGGCGCCGGGTACGGTAGGTTCGCTGCTGGGAATTCCATTAGCATGGTGGTTGTTAAGTAAGCCAACCCGTCAGCAAGCGGCCATAACGGGGCTGTTAGTTGCTGCAGCTGTTCCAGTATGTCATGCAGCTTCGCTGCACTTTGCGGGTGCTGACCATGGCAGCATCGTCGCCGACGAATATGTCGCGTTCCCGCTAGCGGTATTGGGGCTAACAGCCGCCCGAAATCCACTCGTTATGGCCCTGGCGTTTGGAGTTTATCGCTTCTTTGATTCGCTGAAGCCGCCGCCAATTCATTTGGCAGAGTATGTGCAGGGTGGCTTCGGAATTGTGTTAGACGATGTTATTGCGGCGTTAGTGACGTGGGGAGTGATGGCCCTAATAGTGAGATTTTGGCAGCGCCGAACCGCTGAACAACACTAAAACCCATAACAATACTAGTAACCAAAAAAGCGCCGCTAGCCTGTTGAAAGCTAGCGGCGCGCTCTTTTCATGACCTATGATTCTGAGCGTTTACCGCCTCACTCTTTAACAACAATGACCGACTTTGCGTTAACGAACTCAAGCATGCCAAAACCACCATGCTCACGCCCATAACCGGAGTTTTTAACGCCACCAAACGGCATTTCCGGGGTGGCAACGCCAAAGCCATTGATAAACACCATGCCAGTGTCGAAGTACTTGCTGGCAAGCTCAGTGGCACGCTTCACGTCTTTAGAGATGATGCCACCACCGAGGCCATAACGGCTGTCGTTAGCAATGCGCATGGCGTCTTCGTCGTCTTTAGCGCGAATCAGCGCCGCGACGGGTCCGAATAGCTCGTCATCGTAGGCGGGCTGGCCGGGCGTCACGTTATCCAGCACGGTCACTGGGTAAAACGCGCCTTTGTCAGATGGTTTTTCGCCGCCGCAGAGAATTTTTGCGCCTTTGCGTACACTCTGTTCCACCTGCTCGTGGAGAGCATCGCGAAGGTCAACCCGCGCCATGGGGCCTAGGTCGGTGTCATCTGCCCTGGGATCGCCTACTTTCAGCGCCCTCATTTTTTCCACAAAACGCTCTTTGAACGCTTCGTAGTTGGCATCGGTCACCACGAAGCGTTTTGCAGCCACGCAGGTCTGTCCGGTATTAAACACTCGGCCAGTGACGCAGGTTTTGACGGCAACATCGAGATCGGCATCATCCAGCACCAAATAGGCATCGTTTGAACCCAATTCCAGTACGGTTTTTTTCAGGTGCTCGGCGGCTTTTGCCGCCACTTTACGTCCTGCACCATCACTACCCGTAAGCGTAACGCCACGAACCGCCTTGTGTGCAATCACCTCATCAGATACATCGTGAGAGATAATGATCGCGCGGAAAACGTTTTCCGGTAGGCCAGCCTCACGATAAATTTTTTCGAGCAGTAGGCCACTGCCAGTGACATTCTCAGCATGTTTCAGGAGCACGCTATTACCCGCCATAATGTTGGCGATGGAGTAACGCACTACCTGATAAGCAGGGAAATTCCACGGCTGTATGCCATAGATAACGCCCATGGGTGAGTAAGTAACAATGCCACGCTCGCCGTTGCTGGGGTTGCGCTCTTCGTCAGCTAATGTGGTGGGGCCATGCTTCGCGGTGTAATCGCATATACCTGCGCAAAGCTCGACTTCCTGGCGGGCTTGGTTGGGTAACTTGCCCATTTCCTTCACCATCAGTTCAGCAAGCTCTTCTTTATTGGCGTTAAGCGCCTCGCCAATGGCTTTCACTACCTTAGCGCGCTGTTCAAGTGGTTTAAGCCGCCAGTCGAGAAACGCTTCATGACTAGCCTCGACAATCTGCTTGGCATGGCTGGCATCCATTAGCGCATAAGTCTCAAGCGTTTCGCCGGTGGTTGGGTTGATGGTTGTGATGCTGTTGCTCATAAGATCTCCTATCTTTTGATCAACGGGGCGTTAAAGAATAGATCAGTTATTAGCCGACTGGTCTATTAATGCTGATCCTCCACTCTAGTAAAAAAACGTCGGTTTGCCCAAATTGATTGTTAGCGTCTTAACTACAGCGCTCCCTCTAGGGCAGTCGTCGGTAAAAAATGTTCCGTTAAACTTGCGCGTTAAGGGTAGGCTACTCAAATATCGGCCCTCCTGCCTCTTCGCCCCATACCTCTTCCAGGCGATTGTCCCGACCACAGCTCAAACGATAGAACCGGTAACGTAGCGGATTTTTTTCATAGTAATCCTGGTGGTACTCTTCAGCTTCCCAAAACTCGCTGGCAGGGGCTATCTCAGTCGCTATAGCCTGGTCAAAGCGTGCTTCCATTTCAGCTTTCGACGCTTCTGCTAGCTCTCGTTGTTCATCACTATGGTAAAAAATGGCTGAGCGGTACTGGTCACCGCTGTCGCAAAACTGGCGGTCTACGGCGAAGGGGTCAATATTGCGCCAGAAAATCTCTAGCAGCTGTTCGTAGCTGATTTTGCTGTCGTCGTAGGTAATTTGCACCACTTCGACATGGCCAGTTCCACCGCGAGAAATCTGTTCGTAGGTAGGGTTTTCAAGCTCGCCGCCCATATAACCAGAGATGGTGGCGCTGACGCCGGGCTGCTTATCGTAGGGCGGTTCCATGCACCAAAAACAGCCGCCAGCAAACGTGGCTTCCGCATTAGACTGGGCATGGAGTGGCGTGCTGGCGAGACCTGCGGCAGCTATAACACACAGCGTTAAGGGCTGAGATAAGGGGCGAAAAAGGTGGAATCGAATCATGGTAAGCACTCCGGTGGACGTGGTGAGTTATCGCTCGATGTAGAGTCGATTAGTGGCAACGTTGGCGACTACCTTACATAACCTATTCGCTACCCCAGCCGGTAAGGCCATACTGTGTCTAACGTATCCAATGCCGCTTTGAGCGTCGGCTCCGCAGCGCGTTCTTTGCGCCATATCATGCTAAGTGCGCAGGGCAGGCGAATATTTTCGGCTACAGCCAAACCGCTTTCCTGGCGTTCGGCCATTGCCAGCGCGTCCCTTGCTAAGCTTAGACCCACTCCCGCACGTACTAAATCCAGCATACAAGCTTCTTGGTCTACTTGGGCAACCCTATTAGGCGTGGCGCCACTTGGGGTTAGGACGCGTTCTAGCAGCCGGTGGTGTGCCGAGACTGAGGGCGTGACTATCCAGGGAAGCTTGGCTAGAGCTTCCCAGCGAGTGTCTAACAGTTTGGTTTCCCAGCCTGCTGGGGCAATGACGTGATAGTGGAAGTGGGTCAGCTCACGCCAAGCAAGGATTTCGCTTCCTGATCCTTCGCCGGGAGGGGCGAGAAAAAAGCCCACATCCAGTTCGCCTTGCTCTACCTTCGTTAATACGTTGCCACTCATCCCGTGATGCAACTCGGTTTCCAATTGAGGGGCGCGAGCCATCAATCGGCTGAGAAATTTACCCAGGCGAATAAATTCCGGGTCAACAATCGTGCCGATTTTTAGTTTTCCTCGCAGGGTGCTGTGCAAAGCGCTAGCGCGTTGCTCAAAGGCCAGGGCGCTGGCCAGGGCATTTTCTGCGGCGGGCAATAACGCATAGCCGTCGGCAGTTAGCGTTAATCCCTGAGGGCGACGGGTGAATAGGGTTAACCCTAAGTGCTGCTGAAGTTGCTTCAACTTTAGGCTGACGGCGGGTTGAGTCAGGCATAGCTGGTCAGCTGCCCGTGAAACGCTTCCGGTACGTGCGACGGCTACAAATGCCCGTAGCGCTGAGTTTTCTTGCATAAGCGAGCACCTGTTGTCGTTGTGTTATTTGAAAAGTTTATATCTGGGTTAAAAATTACTCAATTGATTGCCTCACAGAGCTGGTTAATCTGTCAGTACTTAATTCGGTATTTTAATCTGCTTATAAAGGTAGCCAAATGACAACAACCACTATTAATCATTTCATTAACGGGCAGATCAGCCAGGGAAGCTCGGGTCTCTCTCAAAATGTCTTTAATCCTGCGACGGGTAACGTCACCGGAAACGTGGTGCTTGCCTCTGCACACGATGTCGATAGTGCTGTGCAAGCCGCTAAAGCGGCATTTCCTACTTGGGCTGACACCCCGCCCATTCGTCGGGCACGGGTTATGTTCAAGTTTTTGGAGCTGCTCAACACCCATAAAGATGCATTGGCGGAAGCAATTACTAAAGAGCATGGCAAAGTGTTTACCGATGCCCAGGGCGAAGTTGCCCGGGGGATTGATATCGTTGAATTCGCTTGCGGTATCCCTCAGTTGTTAAAGGGCGACTATACCGAGCAGGTGAGTACGGGGATTGATAACTGGACCATGCGACAGCCATTGGGCGTAGTGGCTGGCATTACGCCGTTCAACTTCCCTGTCATGGTACCGATGTGGATGTTCCCCGTAGCGATTGCTGCAGGTAACACCTTTGTTCTTAAGCCTAGTCCGCTTGACCCTAGCGCCTCGCTGATGATCGCCGATCTGCTCAAGCAGGCGGGTCTGCCGGATGGTGTGTTCAACGTGGTTCAGGGCGATAAAGACAGCGTTGAAGCGTTGATCGACCATCCGGATGTTAAAGCGTTGTCGTTCGTTGGTTCTACGCCGATTGCTAACCTGATTTACGAGCGCGGTGCTAAGCACGGTAAGCGGGTGCAAGCACTGGGTGGCGCTAAAAACCATATGGTAGTGATGCCGGATGCCAACCTGGATAAAGCCGTGGATGCCTTGATTGGCGCTGCCTACGGCTCGGCGGGCGAACGTTGTATGGCGATCAGCGTGGCGGTGCTGGTGGGCGATGTGGCGGATGGCGTGGTGGCTCAGTTGGCTGAACGTGCCAAGGCGCTGAAAGTTAAAGACGGCATGCAGTTGGATGCGGAAATGGGCCCGATTGTCACCCGTCAGGCCCATGAGCGGATTACCGGTTACATTAATAAAGGCGTAGAAGAAGGTGCACACTTGGTGGTGGATGGCCGAGAATTCGATGCCGCGCAAACCGGCGACGGCTGTGGCGAAGGCTTCTGGATGGGCGGTACTCTGTTTGATCATGTCACTCCCGAGATGACCATTTACAAAGAAGAGATATTCGGCCCAGTGCTGGCCTGTATTCGAGTGCCGGATATTGCCACCGCCATTCAATTGATCAATGACCATGAATTTGGTAACGGAGTGAGCTGCTTCACTGAGAGCGGTAGCGTTGCGCGGGAATTTGGTCGCCGTATTCAGGTGGGCATGGTCGGCATCAATGTGCCCATTCCGGTACCCATGGCATGGCACGGTTTCGGCGGTTGGAAGCGTTCGCTGTTTGGCGATACGCATGCTTATGGCGAAGAGGGCGTGCGCTTCTATACCAAACAGAAATCCATTATGCAGCGCTGGTCAGACTCTATTGATTCAGGCGCTGAGTTTGTGATGCCTACGGCGAAGTAACGCCATTACGTTACGGGAGCCAGTTCATGTCACATGCTACTAATAATAACTTCGATTATATTGTGATCGGCGCAGGCACCGCAGGGTGCCTGATGGCTAATAGACTCAGCGCTAATCCAAATAATAAGGTGCTGCTAATTGAAGCGGGCGGGCCGGATAACTACCACTGGATTCATATCCCGGTGGGCTATCTTTACTGCATCAACAACCCGCGCACAGACTGGCTGTTTCGTACCGAGCCTGACAAAGGGCTCAATGGCCGCTCACTGATTTACCCCCGGGGTAAAACGCTGGGGGGCTGCTCCAGCATTAACGGCATGCTTTATCTACGTGGTCAGGCACGGGATTACGATCACTGGGCCGAGTTGACCGGCGATGACGCCTGGCGGTGGGAGAACTGCTTGCCAGATTTCATGAAACACGAAAACCACCACCGTTTGGATGAAGGCGGTGATGGTGATGCCGATCATCGCCGTTATCATGGCCATGGTGGCGAATGGCGGATCGAAAAACAGCGCTTAAGCTGGCGAGTGCTAGATGATTTCGCTGAAGCGGCGGTGCAAGCGGGTATTCCGCGCACTGACGATTTTAATCGTGGTGATAACGAAGGCGTTAACTATTTTGAAGTTAACCAGCGCAATGGCTGGCGCTGGAATACTTCTAAAGCGTTTTTGCGGCCGATCAAGCAACGCATAAACCTAACGATCTGGCACTCTACCCACGTCAATCGTTTGCTATTTGAACCACAAGATGGCCAACCACGCTGCACGGGCGCTGAGCTTTTGCGTGAAGGCACAACGATCAACGTGACAGCCAATAAAGAAGTTGTGCTGAGTGCTGGCGCTATCGGTTCGCCACAGATTCTGCAGCTTTCCGGTATTGGCGCGCCCGAGCTATTACAACAACACGGTATTGATGTGGTGTCAGCGCTACCCGGCGTAGGCGAAAACTTGCAGGATCACTTGCAGATTCGCTCCGTCTATAAAGTAAAAGGGGCAAAAACGCTCAATACCATGGCCAGTACTCTGTTGGGTAAAGCCATGATTGGTTTAGAATACGTGCTGAAACGTCGGGGGCCGATGAGCATGGCGCCTTCTCAGTTATGTATCTTTACGCGTAGTTCTGACGAGTATCAGCACGCCAACATCGAGTACCACGTACAGCCATTAAGCCTGGATGCGTTTGGCCAGCCGTTACACGACTTCCCGGCGATTACTGCCAGTGTCTGCAACCTTAACCCCACAAGCCGTGGCTCGGTAAGGATCAAAAACCGTGATCCACAAACGGCGCCCGCCATTGAGCCTAACTACCTGAGCACGCAAGAAGACCGCAAGGTGGCGGCAGACTCATTGCGGGTTACGCGGCGGATTGCCGAGCAGCAGGCATTCGCTAAGTATCAGCCAGAAGAGTTTAAGCCTGGGGTGCAGTATCAAAGTGACGAAGAGCTGGCCAAATTGGCGGGCGATATCGGTACCACTATATTTCATCCCGTTGGGACGGCGAAAATGGGCCGCGATGACGATCCGGGGGCCGTGGTGGATTCCAAACTGTGTGTTAAGGGCGTGAGCGGTCTGCGAGTAGTGGACGCCAGTATTATGCCGACCATTACCAGCGGTAATACCAACTCACCTACCTTAATGATTGCTGAGAAAGCAGCAGGGTGGATGGTGTCCGCGGACTAGTCATCACCCTGACATTTTTTTTAACTATAGTATTGACGTGCGGCTAAGTTAAGCGCATACTGAATGCAGTTGGTTAGCAAGTCGAACGTTGTCAGCAGTATCGAAACGCCCAAGCGTTTAGTCTGGTGAAAGTTTCTTGTTCTACCCACTGCAACTCGGGTATTACCCGGCTCTACATCAAGCTACATCGAGGATTTCGATCATGGCAACTGGTACCGTTAAGTGGTTTAACGACACTAAAGGCTTCGGCTTCATTTCTCCGGACGACAATGGCGACGATCTGTTCGCGCATTTCTCTGAAATTCAAGCTGACGGCTTCAAAACTCTGCAAGACGGTCAGAAGGTTTCCTTCGACGTTACTCAGGGTAAAAAAGGCCTTCAGGCTTCTAACATCAAAGTTCTTTAATTAGAAACGATGATGTTCGCTGTTAGCGGCTAACGCTAATATGCTAAAAAACCCCGCGAAAGCGGGGTTTTTTCGTTGCTACTTAGTCAATACCCTGCACACTCCATGCGCCTATATTCCTTTTTGTTCTTACTGTGTTTCTAAAAATAACTTTTTAGAATATCTTCGAAGCGGCACAATGCTCCTAAGATTTTAGGTTAGGGATGCAGGATATGTCGCTGGATGCTTGGATAGCCGTGGGGGTAGTGCTGACTATCTTCCCGTTAATGACACTGTCTCGACTGGGGCCGGACATTATTCTGCTTGGTGCCGTCGTAGTGTTAATGACCTTGGGTGTCATTGATCCGCAACAGGCGCTGGGCGGTTTTTCTAACAGTGGCTTATTTACCGTGGCCTTCATGTATGTGTTGGTTGCCAGTATTCGTGAAACGGGTGGCATTGACCTGATTATTCGCTATGTACTGGGTCGCCCTAACAGTGAGCGGGGGGCGCTTGTTCGGCTGCTGTTACCCGTGGCATCGCTGAGCGGTTTTCTCAATAACACGCCCGTAGTGGCTACCTACATCCCTGCTGTAATGAGTTGGAGTCGGCGACTAAGGCTTTCTCCTCAACGGCTTTTAATGCCGCTCAGCTTTGCTTCCATTCTAGGCGGTACCATTACACTGTTTGGTACCAGTACTAACTTAGTTGTGCATGGTTTGTTAGTAGAGCGCTATCCCGCGCTTGAGATGGGGCTATTTGATTTAGCGTGGGTAGGTGTCCCTGTTGCGCTGGTGGGTCTTGCTTATCTTATCTTCTTAGGGCCACGCTTATTGCCCTCACGAGAGGGGATGTCAAAAGCGTTTGCTAACCCTCGCGAGTTCACTATCGAAATGGAAGTTGATCCTGCAGGGGTGCTGGTTGATCGTACGGTGGAAGAAGCTGGGTTACGCCACCTTCAAGAGCTTTTTCTAGTCGAAATTGAGCGTGCAGGTAATGTGGTGAGTGTGGTGGGGCCAGGCGAGCAACTAAAGGCAGGCGACCGACTCGTTTTTGTGGGCACCTCGGACGCCGCTGTAGAGCTACAGCAGATTCGTGGACTCATCCCTTCTCGTGATGCGGCGTCGAGTTTGGAAAAAGAGTTTAAAGAGCGCCGCTTGGTTGAAGCGGTGGTATCGAACCAGTGTCAATTTATTGGACAGCGGATTCGTGACGGCCGTTTTAGAACGCTGTATGGCGCTGCTGTATTAGCAATCTGTCGTGGCGGTGAGCGGGTAACCGGCAACTTAGGTCAAGTCCGTTTGCAACCTGCTGATGTGCTGCTGTTAGAAGCACGCCCTCCGTTCATTGAGCGCCACCGCCAATCGAAAGACTTTCTTTTAATTAGTGAGTTGAACGGTTCAGCGCGACCTGTTCATGAAAAAGCCCCGCTGGCATGGGCGATTCTGTTGGGGGCGGTGCTGTTGGCGGCATTAGGTGTCTTAAGTATGCTCAATGCTGCCATGTTGGGCGCGGCGCTCGCGCTGTTAACCGGTTGTTGTTCCGTGGGCGCTGCTAAGCGTGGCCTGGATACGCAAGTGTTACTGACCATTGCAGCATCTTTCGGGGTGGGGGCTGCGCTGCAAACATCCGGCGCGGCGGATTTCCTGGCGGGCAGTGTTCTATCGCTGGTGGCGGGTAACCCGCTGTTGCTATTAATTGCCACTTATTGCGTCGTGGCAATGTTAACCGAGTTGGTAACCAATAATGCCGCTGCGGTGATCATTTTTCCGGTGGTTATGGCTGCAGCAGAAAGCCTGGGGGTTAACCCGATGCCCTACGTGGTGGCAGTAATGTTTGCTGCCTCGGCGAGTTTTTTGACGCCTATTGGTTATCAAACGAACCTCATGGTGCATGGCCCTGGCGGCTACCGGGTCAGTGATTTCTTACGCGTTGGTGGTGGCTTAAACCTATTGACGGGAGCCATTGCCTTAACCCTTATTCCACTGGTTTGGCCGCTTTAAGCAGGCAAATGACTCGCCCAACGCGTCACTTTACGCTAGGGTGGCGCTTTTAACGTTAGCAAGGAAAGAGCCCATGACAGCCCCAGGCGAACTGATTATTGAACCGCAAAATGGTCAACCCGCCGATGCGTGCGTGTTTATTATTCACGGGTTGGGTGCCGATGGGCACGATTTTGAGCCGCTAGTGCCAGCCCTGACGCTACCGGACTCAGCGCATGTGCGTTTTATTATGCCCCATGCGCCGCGCTTGCCGGTCACTATTAATGGCGGCATGGTGATGCCTGCGTGGTACGACATTCTCGCTATGGACTTAGGGCGTCGGGTAGATGAAGCGCAGCTGAAAACGTCTGCTGAACGTATCCAGGCACTGATTGAAGAACAGATTGATCAAGGGATCGACAGCCGTCGTATTATCGTAGCGGGTTTTTCCCAGGGTGGCGCAGTCGCTTATCAGGCGGCCCTCTCTTTCCCTCAGCCTCTTGGCGGGCTGTTGGCCATGTCGACCTATTTTGCAACGGCCGATAGCATCGATTTAGCTGAATCCAATCGTGATATACCCATCGAAGCACACCATGGGAATTTCGACCCCATCGTTCCTGAAACTCTGGGCCGCAGTGGTGTCGAACGTCTAAAAGAAATGGGCTACACGGTTAATTATCGTCAGTATCCGATGGCGCATGCGCTATGCCCGCAGCAGGTAAATGATATCGGCAAGTGGTTGAGCGAGCGGTTGGGCTAAGTGGGTAAGCAGTACCGAGGTCGTAGAGCTGGCGTACCTGGTGATATCCCTCGTGAGGGGTGGCTCGATATTATTTGGCGTGTAGTGCGTGCTGCACGTCGGGACCGGATTACTATCTTTGCCGCGGGCATCGCTTTTTATGCCCTGCTGGCGTTATTTCCGACCATTGCCGCCGTTATTTCTCTTTGGGGTTTGCTGTTTGATCCTGTTGAGGCAGGCCGCCAGCTTTACGAAATTAGCCGCTTTATGCCACCGGATGCGGCAAACTTGATTGATCAGCAGGCTCAAGAGGTGGTCGAAACGACAGAGTCTGGCAATGTGATGACAGCGCTTGCGGGGCTGTTAGTGGCCATGTACATCGCATCGAAAAGTGTTTCTGTGTTAGTGGTTGGCTTAAACGTAGTGTATGGCGAACACGAAAAGCGCCCGTTATTGCTACGTGGTGTCGTGCTGGTATCGTTGACCTTTGGTTTGATCATAATGACGCTAGTGTCACTGGGGTTTATCGCCATTGTGCCGATAGTGGTTGATGCGCTGACGATTGAGCCACCGGTGGATAGTGTTTTGAAATGGCTGCGTTGGCCCGCGCTGTTGTTACTGATGAGCGTGCTTATTGCTTTGCTGTATCGTTACGCGCCTTATCGACGTTCTGCCCAGTGGCGCTGGTTAAGCTATGGCACGCTGTTTGCCACCACTATGTGGTTACTAGGCTCAGGTGGCTTGTCGCTTTACGTACGTTACTTTTCTACCTTTAGTGAGCTGTATGGCTCTCTTGGTGCTGTTGTGGCGCTAATGCTGTGGTTTTGGCTGTCAGCGTTTGTGGTGCTGTTTGGTGCCGAACTCAACTGCGAAATGGAGCGCCAGACCTGCAACGACACAACGGTGGGAGCTGCTCGTTCACTTGGCGAACGTCAGGCATTTGCTGCCGACACGGTAGGTGTTGAAAACCCCTGGAATAGCGAAAATGTTGATACGCGACACCAATCGCGAGATTAATGAACTGGTAAATAATAGCTACTAAACAACACCGACCAGCTTTGCTGGGCGGTGTTGTTTAGTGGAAGTGTGAATCGGTAGGGTTTTTGCGGCAAACGTTACAACAGCTCTTCGGCAGCCAGTGCCAAGCGTGAACGTTCAACGCTTTTCAGGGTGATGTGCCCAGCATGGGGCCAATCCCTAAATCGTTCGACAACAGCAGCCATGCCACAGGTGTTGGCGGTGAGGTAGGGCGTATCGATCTGGCCAACGTTGCCTAAACAGACAATTTTGGTATTTCGACCCGCTCGGGTTACCAGCGACTTAAGTTGTTTAGGGGTGAAGTTTTGCGCCTCGTCAATAATCAAGAACGTATCGTTTAAGGTGCGCCCACGCATGAAGCTCGGTGCGCGGATCTGCACCCTGGAGCCAATTAACTGCCGAGTAGCACCATTATCCCAGCTAGATTCCCCTTCTTCATTACGCAACAGGTTGTCCATATTGTCGTGGAAGGCACCCATCCACGGTGACATTTTCTCCTCTTCGGTGCCCGGTAAGAAACCGATATCTTCACCCATGGGTATTGGCGCACGGGTAAACACAATGCGCTCAAATAGTTTGGCGTCCAGTGTTTGCTGGAACGCCGCAGCGAGTGTCATAAAGGTTTTGCCGGTGCCTGCATTGCCTGCAATGGTGACCAGGTCAATGTCCGGGTCCATCAGTAGGTTGAGGGTGAAGTTTTGCCGACTATCGTGGGCATGAACGCCCCATACGCCCGCATGGTGACGGTAGTTGGTAAGTAGCTGTAGTCGGGCAGATGACGGTGAAAGCTCACGGACAATGGCTTCAAACTCAGCGCCATTTTCGCTATCGGATACCAGCATGCCGACATGCCAATGGCGAGGCATGTTGCCACTTAGCTGATAAAAGGTGTGGTGGTCGACACGTTCAACGGTGACCTCGACATTGAGCGCTTCCCACAGCGAAGCACCATCCTGTCCGGCAGTGGCGTAAACCTGTGCGCCTTCAATCATGGCATCGCTGTCAGAATAGGCGCGATCATTCAGGTAATCTTCCACTGGCACTTTTAGCGCGGCAGCTTTCACCCTCAGGTTGATGTCTTTAGTGATCAGGATGACGGAAGCATCCGGACGCTCATCGCGTAACCGGCAGGTTTCCGCCAGAATGCGGTTGTCGGGGTTGTCATCAAGGGAGTCGAAGGGTTTAAGGTCGTTGTAGCACAAAAAATGGAGGCGGCCTGATTCACCACTGATGCGGGGAATAGGAATGCCTTTCTGGATTTCATCGAAGGTGACTTGGCTGGTTAAGTCGGAAAGAGTACGGCTAATTTGCCGCGCCGTACGGGCGATCTCTCTGATACCGTTTTTATGCTTGTCTAGCTCCTCGAGTACAGTCATGGGGATAACGACGTCGTGCTCATCAAAGTGGTAGAGCGCGGCGGGGTCGTGGATAAGGACATTCGTGTCTAGGACATACAGCCTAGTCGCTTTCTTATCGAGTCGTACCATCGTGGAAACTACTCCTTAGTTGACGGCAACATCGACACTGGCAGATGCACTTTACGCTTAGATGACACTCACCTGTGCCGGTTCTCTAGCGTGTCCTTTTGATCTCCTTATTTAGCACTTTTTTACAAGTTCCTTAACAGAGTGGAAGGCATAAGCAATTTTTTCCAATGCTCTATTTCAACGTTATTACAAAGCATCAACGGGTAGTGCCTAAAAAGCGTGACACTTTCGTTAGCAGAGCGGTGGCGACCACGCCCAGGCTTTCACCTTCTACGTAGCGATAATAGTGGCTGTCCAGGGCGAGATCATGATTTAACGCGCAAAGCTGATGGCTTTCTATGGCTTCTTTCACTAATGGGTAGGGTAGCAGTGCCCAGCCAGTGCCATTGATGGCGGCATCGCGAATGACCTCGAACATGGTCAGCCCGAGGTAGTTTGTCGAAAAAAGTGCCTCACTGACTAGCTTATCGCCCTGCTCATAGGTTAAGCACACCTGAGTATATTGGGCGAGATCATCGCGGGTAACACTGGGTAAGCGGCTTAGCGGGTGCGACGTTGCCGCTACTAGACACATGCTCACCGGTGCAAGATTACTGGCATTTACGTCGGCACCCTCAGCGGTATACAACCCAAAGGCGATATCAACGGTTTGGCGAAGGACGAACTGTGGGTGCTCTTGGGGAGGCAATAAATATACCGAGATGGCCGTAAGTGGATAGCGCTGCTTTAAATCGTGCATGACTTGTCGCCAAAATGCTTCAGGCAACGCATCATCCCTGGCAATGCATAGCTGGCTTTCTACGCCTTGCAGGTGCTGTTGGCAGTGTTTTTTGATTCGGCTGGCACTTGTCAGCAGTCGGTAGCAGTCCGGCAGCACGCTTTCACCTACTGCAGTGAGTTGTAGGCTATTGCCTGAACGCTCGAACAGCACGACCCCAAGACTATCTTCCAAAGCATTCACTGTGGCACTTAGCGTGCTGCGCTTTATCCCGGTGTGTCGCGCGGCCGCTGCAAAGGAGCCATGTTCAGTAACGTCAATAAACGCCTGCACTTGTTCTGCGCGCATGGGTTACTCCATTGAGAGCCAAGAAAGTTGGCGCTGAGCGATTGGTGAAACGTTAGTGTACTCACTATGATGCGTTGGGTTTAACATACTTTACTGGAGTATTTCGCGTGACCCCCTTTGTCGCCGAGCGCCGTGCGCTCAGATTTTCTGCTGTCTCTGCCAGCCTGTTTGCCTTTACCGGCCTTGCGCTCGGGCTTGCCAGTGGATCAATTACTATTTTATTCGATAGTGGCTATTCGCTATTAAGTTTAGTGCTGGCGTCGCTGTCGTTGTTTGCGTTAAAGCAGGCGCGCAAACCGGCAGATAATCATTACCCCTTTGGGCGGCTGACCGTAGAGCCGTTGGCTGTGCTGCTTAAAGGCGTAGTGATCGCGTTAGTGTGCCTGTTCTCAATGGTGTCTGCTGTGTGGAGTCTTGCGCAAGGCGGGCGGCTGGTAACGTTAGATCTTGCGTTGATGTTTGGTGTGGTGAATGTGGCAGGCTGTTTACTGACTTGGTGGTGGTTGAAACGCTATGCTCGAATTGCGCGCTCATCACTGCTGGCCGCCGAGCTGCGCCAGTGGCAAATGGACACATGGCTGAGTGCCGCTGTGATGCTGGGCTTTGCGCTCACATGGGGTTTAACGCTTACTCCTTGGGCTCATCTGGCGCGTTTTGCTGATCCTGTGATGGTGCTGATTATCGCCGGATACTTCTTGCCGATGCCTATTCGTATGATGCGTGGCGCGCTGCGCGAATTGATGTTTGGCGAACCGTTGGGTAGCGTTCGCCAGGACGTAGTGCAAAAGGTGGCAGATTTCGATATTACCAACGACGACGTGCGTTTAGCTCAGGTTGGTAGTTTTTTAATGGTAGATATTCAGTTAGATAAGCAGCAAATCAATGATGCTGAAGAGATTGTCGAAAGCGTGGAGCAGCATTGTAAGCTGCGTAACCTGCGTGCAGTGACCAGCATTACATTGGTAACTTAATTTATTAGCAGCAGAATAGGCAGCAGTGACAGCGCTGCCGCAACCTGAGCCGTTGCCGATAGGCGTTTAGTCGTTTGCTCTCTTTTGAGGCTTACCTTTGCGCTGGGTGCTTGCCATCTCTTCAAGTTCCTCTTCGCTCATTGAGTCATACATGTCTTTAGAGGAATCATAAAGTTCACTAGGCTTTGTTTCACCACGCTTGGCAGAAAGCGCCGCTCCCGCGGCTTTCTGCTGCGCTTTGGAAGTTGCTTTCATAGGTCGACTCCTGTCAGTTGACTTCCTTAAACCAATCACGATATTAAGCTTAGCAGAGAGCAGTGCTCTTTCCAGACGAGCTGACGATGTTAACTTAAGAGAATTCCATGACACCGGCGATTAATAGCGCGAAACACGCGGGAATTGCGTTTCAGATCCATGAGTATCAACACGATGCTGCTGCGCAATCTTACGGGCTGGAGGCAGCTGAAAAACTGGGTGTTGCCGCTCAGCAAGTGTTTAAAACCTTGGTAGTTACCCTGGATGGTAAGCAGTTGGCAGTTGGTATTGTACCGGTCACCAGCCAGCTGGGGTTAAAGCAAATTGCTAAAGCGGCAGGGGCGAAAAAAGCGTCAATGGCGGCGCCAGGTGATGTGGAACGGACCACGGGGTATGTGCTTGGTGGTGTTAGCCCGCTGGGCCAGAAAAAGCGTCTGCCTACGTTTATCGACGACTCGGCGCAGACATTTTCGACACTGTATGTAAGCGCGGGGCGACGTGGGCTGGAGATTGAGCTTGCTCCGAACGACTTAGCAGTGTTATGCCAGGGGCGTTTTGCGGCGCTAGCAACGACTCTTTCCTAATCTCTGATCTACTATTTATGGAACTAGCAACCACTCATCTATGGGGCTAGCAACCACCCATGTTGTACCGTTCGCCTATCCTTGCCAAGGCATAGGTTGGCGCTTTCTGGTATGGTGCTTCACATTATAGGTTTGCTGGGCAATATAGCCCCTTCAGGATAATTTTGTGTCTGACACTTCTTTTGCATCGCTTGCGCTCTCTCCTGCGCTTTTAAGCAACTTAGATTCCCTTGGCTATCACGCAATGACGCCTGTGCAGGCGCAAAGCCTGCCACCGATGTTAGCGGGGCGTGATGTGTTGGCTCAGGCCAAAACGGGGTCGGGGAAAACCGCTGCCTTTGGCTTGGCACTGCTGGCTGAGTTGCGCGTAGAAGCATTTGCTGTACAGGGCCTTGTGCTGTGCCCCACCCGAGAACTCGCCGACCAGGTGGCCGAAGAACTACGCCGTTTAGCGCGTGGGTTGCCCAACGTTAAAGTGCTTACCCTATGCGGCGGAGCGCCGTTTGGGCCACAGCTAGGCTCCTTGGAACATGGTGCGCATATTGTTGTGGGTACGCCGGGGCGTATCGACGAGCATTTGCGCAAAGGCTCGTTGACACTGGGGTCGCTTACCACCTTGGTACTTGATGAAGCCGATCGTATGCTCGATATGGGTTTTCAAGACACCATTGATGCGATCATTGATGAGACCCCAGCTGATCGCCAAACGCTGCTGTTTAGTGCGACATTCCCAGACGATCAGGCTTCAGGTGGCCTGACTGCTATGACCCGCGGCATTATGCGTGAGCCAGTGATGGTCAAAGTGGCCGAGGTTCATGATGCCACTACTATTGATCAACACTTCTATGACGTTGCCAATGAAGAGGCGCGTTTCGCGGCCCTTCAACAGCTGCTACTGGTTTATCGGCCAGCGACCAGCGTGGTGTTCTGCAACACTAAACGCGAAACTCAGGCAGTGGCTGAGCAACTGGTGGATGCCGGCTTTAGCGCCGTGGCGCTCAACGGCGACTTAGAGCAGAAAGATCGTGATCGTCGCCTCATTCTGTTTGCTAACCAAAGTGCGTCTATTCTAGTAGCAACGGATGTTGCTGCGCGCGGTTTAGATATTGCCCAATTAGACGCGGTGTTTAATTATCAGATTGCCCGTGAGCTTGATGTTCACGTGCATCGAGTAGGGCGAACCGGGCGCGCAGGGGCTAGCGGCATTGCCTGTACGCTGGTCACACCTAAGGAGCATTATCGGCTGGAGCGGTTGGAAGGCTTGCTAGAACAACCGATTACCACCGAACCCTTGCCCAAACCCCAGCATTCAGTGCCATTTGAACCGCCTATGGCAACACTGCAGTTGGCGGGGGGGAAGAAAGACAAGTTGCGTCCAGGTGATATCCTGGGGGCACTAACCAGCGAAGGTGGCCTGCGTGGCGATCAGGTAGGCAAAATTAAAGTGCTGGCCCGCAGTGCTTATGTGGCGGTGGAGTATGGTGCTGTTCAAAAAGCCCAGGCCAAACTTGAACGTGACAAGCTTAAAGGGCGCGCTTTCCGCGTCCGCCGTATTCGCTATTGATCGATTAATGAGTGTGCACAGATAGTAAAGAGGAGCCGACGCAGCTAACCATGAAAATCCCTAAGCGATTACAGCCCCTGGTCGATGATGGAATGATCGACGAGGTGCTGGTGCAGTTAATGAGTGGTAAAGAGGCGCAGGTATATGTCGTGCGCTGCGGCGAAGAAGTACGTTGCGCCAAGGTCTTTAAAGAAGCTAAACAGCGTAGCTTTAAGCAGGCCGTGCAATACCAAGAAGGGCGCAAGGAGCGTAATAGTCGTCGTTCGCGCGCCATGGCCAAAAAGACTCGCTACGGTCAAAAAGAGCAGGAACAGGCGTGGCTGAATGCAGAAGTCGATGCGCTGTATCGTCTTGCTGCCGCAGATGTGCGCGTGCCTGAGCCGCATGGTTTTGTTGATGGCGTACTGCTCATGGAAATGATCAGCGATGCCGAGGGTAACGTAGCACCACGTTTAGGCGAAGTGACACTAACCGAGGAGCAAGCGCTGCGCTACCACGCCAAAGTGATTCAGGACGTAGTGCGAATGCTGTGCGCAGGTTTGATCCATGGCGACTTATCTGAATTCAACGTGCTGGTTGACGCCGAAGGGCCGGTGATTATCGATTTGCCCCAGGCGGTGGATGCGGCGGGTAACAACAGCGCGGCGGCAATGCTAGAGCGCGATGTTGATAATATGCGCGCCTACTTCGGTCGTTTTGCCCCCGAGCTACTGACTACTCACTACGGTAAAGAAATGTGGGCCTTGTATGAAGCAGGCAAGCTACACCCTGATAGTAAGCTGACTGGCCATTTTGAGCTTGATAGCCACATAGCCAATGTCGATGAGCTATTGGAAGTGATTGATGATGCCATTGAGGAAGAGGCTGATCGCCAGGCGCGCATCCGCGGTGATGATGACGAAGATTAAAAATAGCAGTACTTAACACCTAATATCAGTGACTTAAAGTCTAGTACTGAACAACTAGCACTTAACAACTAGCTCATAACACCCGAAAGCCCTTAGCAGTGGTAATCTAACGTCTACGCTTAGCAGGTTAACAATTGCGTTTTAACGTTAAAGGTTAGGGTGGAGGAGAGCGTGAAGGGCATCCGTGTCAGCGCAGAAAGTGCAAAGGGACTTGTAACATCGCTTACCGTAGGCGCCGTGGGCGGCATCGTTTTTCATCTCTCCGGTTTACCGCTAGCCTGGATGCTAGGCCCGCTGATTGCCAATCTGCTGGTATCGGCAAAAGGAATTAGCGTTGGCGTACCGGAGCCGCTGCGCAACGTATTTTTAGCGGTCATGGGGTTGGTGCTGGGCAGCCAAGTAACGCCGCAGCTTGCCCATCGTGTGCTGGACTGGCCAATCTCGGCGGCACTCTTGCTGGCCGGTGTTGCGGCATCCACCGCGGTTGCCGCGGCGTGGTATCGTCGCTGTGGCTTCGACCCGGTCAGTGCTTGGTTTGGTGCATCGCCAGGGGCCATGACGGCCATGATTATGCTTGGCGATCAATGTGGCGGCGACCCGCAACGCATCGCCATTGCCCAGTCACTACGGATTATTCTCGTTATCCTGTTTCTGCCTCCCCTGTTTTGGGCATTTGAAGGCGGTGCAGGTGACATTGGACCAGCCCAGGCTGCCCTTGAGCACGGCTGGATGCTGCTCACTATTCCTTTCTTATTACCCGTGGGCCGGTGGCTGCGCATTCCAAGTTCGGCGTTACTTGCGCCGCTTATTATGGCGGCCTTGCTATCTGGGTTTGGGCTGGCAAGCCTTACGTTGCCTGGTTGGGGAATGAACCTCATGTTGTGGGTGCTAGGCAGCGCGATTGGCTCGCGTTTTCAAGGCATGACACGACGCCTGCTCGGGCGTTATTTATGGCAGTCGGGGGTGGCGACGCTGCTTGCACTGGTGGTGTTAGCACTGTTTGCTGAACTGATCCATCAGCTGTTGGGCGTGCGCCGTGACGTAGCCCTATTAGCGCTGGCTCCCGGTGGCATCGGTGAAATGGCTATTCTTGCTGTCACGCTTAATATCGACCCCGTGTTTGTAGCATTTCACCACTTACTGCGTATGGTCACACTGATGATCTTGGCCCCTTTTTGGGCTCGTTGGCTATTGCGTCGCCAATCTTCTTAACTACATCTGTCTATTAAGGTAACGAAAGGACTTTCTATGTTGTCACGTACGCTAGCGCCGCTGTTCCGTTACTTTGAAACGCGGGTGAACCCCTATCCCGAAGGTGAGGTTGCCACGCCACCGAAAGGACTGCTGCCGTTTATTTGGCATTTTTCGCGCCCTGTATGGCCGTGGCTATTGCTGATGTCGGTCGCGACTGCCTTGGTTTCCGCGGCGGAGGTGGTGTTTTTTAGTTATATGGGCGACTTGGTCGATTGGCTGGGTAACGTAGAACGCGCGAATTTCTGGTCGGATCACGGGCTTTGGCTGGCAGGCGTGGGCTTGTTAGTGATTATCGGCCTGCCGCTACTGGTACTGGCGCAGTCTCTGGTGACCCACCAAAGCATCTTCGGTAACTACCCGATGATCGGCCGCTGGCTTTCTCACCGCCATATGCTAAGCCAAAGCTTGGCCTTTTATCAGGATGAGTTTGCAGGGCGGGTGTCGCAAAAAGTCATGCAAACAGCGTTGGCCATCCGTGAGACTGTCACCAAAGTGATGGATCTAATGGTTTACGCCATTGTGTATTTCACTGGGGCGGCAATTTTATTAGGCCGTGCAGACCCGTGGCTGTTGCTGCCGCTGGGGCTTTGGTTGATCGGTTATTTAAGCATTATGCGCTTTTTTGTCCCGCGTCTGCGTGATGTCTCAATGGCTCAGGCCGATGCCCGAGCCCAGATGACGGGGCGCGTGGTTGATAGTTACAGCAATATCCAAACGATTAAACTGTTCGCTGATACCGAACGTGAACAGAGCTACGCCAAGGATGCGATGCAAGGTTTTATGGACACGGTGCATCGTCAAATGCGGCTAGTCACCATCATGAGTGTTTGCCTGACGCTGCTCAATACGCTGCTACTGGTGGGAACGGCGGGTATGGCGCTCAGCGCTTGGTATTTTGACGCTATTTCTCTGGGCGTGTTAGCGATTGCGATAGCCCTGGTCATGCGTATCCGCTTTATGTCGGATTGGATTTTATGGGAAGTGGCCGGCCTGTTTGAAAATATTGGTACGGTGCAAGATGGTATGAATACCATCGCCCAGGAGCCCACGATCAAAGATGCGTCGAATGCCAAAGCGCTTGCGGTTCCCAATGGCGAAATTGTGTTTGATGCGCTGCGCTTTCAGTACGCCCAGGCTAAGGGTGAAAGTAAAAACGTCTTTGACGGGTTGAGCCTGACGATTAAACCTGGCGAGAAAATTGGCCTGATTGGCCGATCCGGAGCGGGTAAGTCCACCCTGGCCAATCTGTTGCTGCGCTTTTATGACCTACAGGGCGGGCGTATCCTGATTGATGGACAAAATATTGCTGACGTTACCCAGACTTCATTACGTCATCAGATTGGCATGGTGACTCAGGATACCTCGCTGCTGCATCGTTCACTGAGAGATAATATTCGCTACGGTAGTCCTCATGCCAGCGATGATGATGTGTGGCAAGCAGTGTGCCGCGCCCACGCAGATACGTTTATTAACGAACTGGTCGACCCTAAAGGACGGCGCGGTTTAGACGCCCATGTCGGCGAGCGCGGTGTGAAACTCTCCGGTGGACAGCGCCAGCGTATTGCCATTGCTCGCGTGCTGCTTAAAAACGCCCCTATTCTGGTGCTGGACGAGGCTACCTCAGCGTTAGATTCCGAAGTGGAAGCTGCGATTCAAGAGCAGCTTGATTCGCTGATGGAAGGCAAAACGGTGATCGCCATTGCGCACCGGCTCTCTACCATTGCGATGCTTGACCGGTTAATTGTGGTCGATGAAGGTCGTATGGTGGAAAGCGGCACACACCAGGAGTTGCTGGCACAGAATGGCATTTACGCCAGCCTGTGGCAGCGCCAGTCCGGGGGCTTTTTAGGGCACGATCTTGATCTTGGCCTTGATACTGACCCCAGTGCCCTCATTTCATATTAGACCAGTCGTTTACTAGGCTTTTTAGTACTAGGCACTGTTGACGACATGTGTTCAATAGGAGGTAGTGATGAAAGCCATTCAGCTTCGAGAGCCCGGCGGTTTAGCTAAACTGGACGTGGTTGAACTAACGGCGCCAGGTGAGCCTGGCCCAGGTGAAATTAGAGTACGGCTGCGCGCCAGCTCACTTAACTTTCATGACTATGCCGTGGTAGCAGGGATGATTCCCACCGCAGATGGCCGTATTCCCATGTCGGATGGTGCCGGCGTGGTCGAAGCGGTCGGGGAAGGCGTTAGCGAGTTCGCTGTCGGTGATGCAGTCGTGTCGACGTTTTTTCCTGATTGGCTGGAAGGGCCCGCGCGAGTAGGCGACTTCACTACCACGCCAGGGGATGGCATTGATGGCTATGCTCGCGAGCAAGTGGTGGCCGCCGCTACCTCATTCACCCATCAGCCGCAAGGTTACAGTCATGCGGAGTCTGCGACGCTAACGACCGCAGGCTTGACCGCTTGGAGGGCACTAGTCGTTGATGGTGGGTTAAAAGCGGGGGACACCGTGCTAGTGCTGGGCACCGGGGGTGTTTCCATTTTTGCGCTACAGTTTGCCAAGATGATGGGGGCGCGGGTAATTGCCACATCGTCTTCTAATGAAAAACTGACCCGCCTGCGCGAACTGGGCGCTGAACACACCATTAACTATAAAGAAACGCCTGACTGGGGCAAGGCCGTTAAGGCATTAACGAATGGTGAAGGCGTCGATCATGTTATTGAAGTGGGCGGCCCTGGTACGCTGCCGCAATCGATTGATGCGGTGAAAATTGGCGGGCATATCGCGCTGATTGGTGTGCTAACCGGTTGGGAAGGTGAAATACCGACAGCCAAGCTGATGGCTAAGCAAGCTAAGCTGCAAGGGCTTATTGTGGGTAGTCGTCGTCATCAAATCGAGATGATTCATGCTATCGAAGCGGCTAATGTGAAGCCGATTATTGACCGTGAGTTTGCACTGAGCGACATTGCCGATGCCTTCCGCCACCAGGAGTCTGGCAAACACTTCGGCAAGATTTGTCTGACTTTCTAGCTAGGCAGCGCTTATCACTGGATTTAGTTAACTTTTTTAGTTTTGGAATGTTGCCATTGCACGCCCACTGAGTAGTGGGTGTGCAAAAAAGATCACGTTTCCAAGCGGCTATACACGACGCCTTTGACTTCAAGTTCCCAAATATCATCATAAGGAACGGTTACTCCTTCGATATCGCCTGGGTCACCCGTGCTGTTTTTGATCTGCGTTTCAGGAATGACCTTTAACCCCGTGAAGCCTACATGTTGAATACGTGCGCTAAATCGATTTCCCTCATGGTCGATAAGCACCCGTTCGCCTGCAATGCACTTTGAAAGCTTTTCATGCAGTTCTGCCATAGTGACGTTAACTACGCTCATTGTCGCCTCCTGCGCTTTGCTCTCATATTAGTTAGCTACTGTATAACGACTTTATTTTAGACGATAAGTTCGGCTAACCCCTCAATGACAATATGAGGCATGCTAACCTTAATCCACTAATTTATGTTCGAGGCGGCATATGACGCAGCGCTCAACGAAGACTGCTTTTTCGCTATGGGAAATGGTGGCACTTGAGTCGTTTCAAACACCAGAGCAGACCCAAGCTAGCCAGTGGCGGCGTAGTTGGCGAGCAGCAACTACATGGATAGTAGGTAGAGAAGCCTCGGAACGCCAAGCAAAAGAAGAGAGTGAGCTGTGTAAGTTACCTGAAGTCGCACTGTCGCACTGGGTGCCTGCTATTGATTGGACGCCGGCGGCTCGCGCCCTCAGCCAAGTAACGGAAGAGTGTGTTGATGCGCCAGTCGTGCTGTTTATTTCGCCACCTCATGGTGGCCATGGGGCTGTCGTTAGCCATTGGGCGCAGCAGCAGGGCGTCAATTGCATATCTGCACCCACCCTCAACGAGCTTACAGAGGGTTGCCTAGAGTGGGTCGAGCGCTGTGGTTCCCAGCGTCAGTGGGTAATCCCCGCCTTAGAGCGGCATTTTTTACGCCATACCCAAGGACTGCAGGGCGTCCGTGAATTGTTAGAGCGGGCGTTAAGTGGCCGTTTGGGGCAGGGCGTGATTGGTTGTGATAGCTGGACGTATGCTTATCTGCAGCATGCGGTGGGGTTGGAAGGTGTCCCTGTGGTTACCTTGCAGGCGTTAGAGGGCGAGCAACTGGCACACTATTTTGCTCAGTTGGCGGATGATGATGGCGTCCGCCCGACGGTGTATAGCTCCCGCACGGGACAGCTGATTCTTGCTGACGTTAGTGAAGATAGCGCTGGTGGTGAGTGTTCTTATAAAGAGTTGCAACGCCTTGCGGCCCACTGTCGAGGGCATTTAGGTATTGCTTGGCACTACTGGCGAGAGCGACTGCGCGAACCGGCGGGAAATGACGAAAGTGGCCGTTCACAAGAGCAGTCTCAAGGGCAGCCAAAAGAGTCGTCAAAAGAGCCGTCAAAAGAGCTGTGGCTATTGGATGCATTGGCGGAAGCGGAGCTAGCGTCAGATACGGGGGATGTGGCAACGCTGTTGCTGCATGCACTGCTCATTCATGGGGGGCTAGAGGATCAAGCGTTAGGGTATGTGCTGCCATTCTCAAGTCATGAAGCGCTAAACGCACGGTTAGCACTTGCTCGCCAAGGAATTCTCCGTTGCCATCAAGGGCGCTGGCAAGTCGCCCCATTAAGCTACGCAAGCGTGCGGCAACTACTGGAATCGCGCAACTATCTAGTTGACCCGCTTTAGGAGCTTATATGGACGATCAAGAGCAGTACGCCAAGCTGTTTAATGATATTGATAGTCAAGCGCTGATTACCTTAGGAGTCATTCTAGCGAGTACGGTGCTATTGATTATTGTCAGCCAGCGAGGATTGAACTGGTTAGCCAATCGCTTGCATGGCCAAGTGCGGTTTAGAGTATTTGCGCTGGTGCCACTAACCCGGTTATTGATTTTAATTACCGCACTGGCTGTGGCTGTACCTATCGTTATTGAGCCTTCATTGCGCAATATGGTAACGCTACTGGGTGCCATTGGCCTAGCGATTGGCTTTGCCCTAAAAGATTACGTAAGTAGCTTGATTGCCGGAGTAGTATCTGCCGTTGAATTGCCCTATCGGCCAGGGGATTGGGTCAACATTGAAGGGACTTACGGCGAAGTAAAGCACGTTGGCATGCGCACAGTAGAAATAGTAACGCCCGACGATGATTTGGTCTCGGTGCCTCATCTTAAACTTTGGGATTCTGCTATTTATAACGCTAACAATGGCGACGTTAGTCTTCAGTGTGTGGCAAGTTTTTATCTTCACCCGGAGCACGAAGCAGGCTGGGTGCGTAAAGCGTTACGAGACGTCGCGTTAACCAGTGCTTACCTTAAGTTTGATAAGCCGATTATTGTCGTAGCGGAGGAGAAACCTTGGGGCACGCATTACCGTATTCGCGCTTATCCGGTGGATCCTCGGCAGCAATTTTTATTTATCACCGATTTGACCGTGCGCGGTAAACAAGTGCTAAGTGCAGCGGGCGTTACTCCGGCGTTGCTACCGCCTGATGCAGCCTTGGACTCACAGGGCGCCACTAGTCACTGACTACGACCTGTAGTCGTCGGCGACATAAGTGCCGACGACTACAAGGGGGGTATGTTAACCGAGTGACGGTTTAAGCAGTTGCTTCCGGTAGTTCGGCACTGTGGAAAACATTCTGAACATCGTCCAGCTCTTCGAGCATGCCCAGCAGTTTCTCAAATATCACCACGTCATCGCCGTCGATGGGCGTGGGGGTTTGTGGTAAGAATTGGATTTCGTCTACTTCGAAATCAATCTCACCGAAAGCATCCAACAGCGCTTGTTTGGCTTTAGCGTAATCGGTATGCGGCGCAAACACCGTGATCCGTTCCTCTTCCTGCTCAATGTCGGTAACGTCGACATCGGCTTCCATGAGTGCTTCAAGCACAGCTTCTTCATCACTGCCCGCAAACGAAAAAATCGCGCAGTGATCAAACATGTGACTAACGCTACCGGGAGTGCCAATTTTGCTTTTCGTTTTGGTAAAGCAACCGCGCACATCACCAAAAGTGCGATTGGGGTTGTCGGTCAAACAGTCGACGATCACCATCACGTTACCGGGACCAAAGCCTTCATAGCGCGCGGGTGAAAAGTCTTCGCCGCCTGCGCCGCTCGCTTTATCCAAGGCTTTATCGATAACGTGAGACGGTACCTGATCTTTCTTAGCACGCTCCATTAAACCGCGTAGCGCAAGGTTACCGTTTGGATCTGTGCCGCCTGCTTTAGCGCAGACGTAAATTTCACGTCCATACTTGCTGTAAACCTTGGTTTTCGCAGCGGCCGTTTTGGCCATGGATTCCTTACGGTTTTGAAACGCCCTACCCATATTGAAGTCCTTTATTAGCCATGAACCGCCTGCATAGCAGGCGTCATCGTTTTCAAAAAGGGGAAAATTTTACCCAACAGCGTACCATGCTAACAGCGTTATTTAAGGGGATGGATTTATTCGCTAAACGCTTGTGCGACTGTCGTATACTCAGCCAACCTACATTGTTGTCTTTCAAGGAGAGAAAAATGCCGTTGTCACTCTGGCTATCGCTGGCCGCTATCTGTGCCATGGGGGCGATGTCACCAGGGCCTAGCTTGGCACTGGTACTGCGCCATACGTTAGGAGGTGGTCGCTTACCCGGCATGACGGCGGCGATTTTTCATGCGCTGGGCGTCGGGTTCTATGCGTTGCTCACCGTATGGGGCTTAGGTGCGCTTATTGTGCGCCATCCAGATTTATTTCAACTAGTGACATGGTGTGGGGCGGCCTATTTAGCCTGGCTGGGGATAAAAGCATTACGGGCGGGCAGAGGTGGAGCGCTATCCCCCGATGCCGCAGTGACGACGCCGCGACAAGCTGCCAAGGAAGGGGTGCTGGTGGCGCTGGGTAATCCCAAGTTGATCATTTTTTTTGTGGCGCTATTAAGTCAGTTCGTGACGCCTGAAATGAGTGTCCTTGCCAAGGCAATTATCGTCGCAACTGCGATTATTATTGATGGGGGCTGGTACGTTTTAGTAGCAGTAGGGCTTTCACACTCTCGCGTATTGCCCTGGCTCCAGCGCCATGCCCACTGGATCAATCGAATCACTGGGGTGCTGCTTATTGCACTGGCGCTGCGCGTTGTTGCAGGGCCGATTAGTTGATAAGCCGCACTGGTGTAACGGCCAATGCCGTGGCATGGTAAAGCCTATGCTGGTGGAGTCATTTAGGGGGCCTTGCGATGATGATTTATGAGCAGGATTGTTATACCCATCAAGGCAAGCCATTTAACTTGCGGGCGCTGCGCGGGCAGGTGTTATTGGTCGTTAATGTGGCCAGTAAGTGTGGCTTTACCCCGCAGTTAAAAGAGCTGGAAAGTTTGTACCAGCGCTACCGAGATCGTGGCTTTACGGTGCTTGGCTTCCCCTGTAACCAGTTTGGTAAGCAGTCGCCGGAGAGTGCAGAGGCTTTCTGTATCTTCGGCGAACAGCAGTTTGGCGTCAGCTTTCCACTAATGGAAAAAGTGTCAGTGAATGGTCCAAACGCCCATCCGCTGTTTGTGGTGCTTAAACAAGAAGCACCGGGCGTGTTAGGCACCAAAGCGATCAAGTGGAATTTTACCAAGTTCTTGGTGGGACGCGATGGCAGGGTGATCGCACGGTTTGCTCCCAACGATCATGGCCTGTCACTGCGGCTTGCGCTGGAGGCCGCCCTTGATAAAGAGTAAAGAGCAAGCTAAACGGTTAGAGCTCGCCACGGGTAACCATTAGTCGCTGCATTAACTCTACCCAGCGATGACGAACCATCATCGTGGTTAATCCAGAAAACAGCGCCCAACTTTTGCGCCGCCAGCCTTTCAGGCGCAAGTTGTGGCTTACCAACTGCTTCATCAGCGCATAGTCATCGAATTTTCGCCATTCACTGGCAATAGACAGCTGGTGCCTCGCCATCACTGGAGCAAGCTCCAAGCGGAACATCCACTCTAGCTCCTTCAGCGACATATCATGCTGTTCGATCATCTCAATCATATGGGCGTAGTCACGCTCGCTTGGCTCACGGTCCAGCCATAGCGGTGCAAGAGCAAGCCATAGGTCGCCGCGTTCATCGACTAGCTGCTGTGCGTTCATCAGGGTCTCGTCGGCAAGGAGTTGTCTGGTCGCTATCCTGCCGTGAATGGCGAAGAAGCTCAAGAGCGGACAGGGCGCGTCTAGACCGCTAGAATACCCCCACACGGTAATGGCACTGCCATGCTGATAGCGACATCAATCTGATAAAGGGGTCCAATGTGATCATTAAACCAAAAGTGCGTGGCTTTATCTGCACCACCACTCACCCTAAAGGCTGCGAGCAAAACGTTCTGGAACAGATCGAAGCGACCCGTGCGCGTGGTTTAGATAAAAGCCAAGACCCTAAAAAGGTGCTGGTGATTGGTGCTTCCAGTGGCTACGGCTTGGCAGCGCGTATTACAGCTGCCTTTGGTTATGGCGCTGATACCCTAGGTGTTTTCTTTGAAAAGCCTAGTAGTGAGAAAAAAACCGGCACTGCTGGTTGGTACAACAGTGCGGCATTTGACAAATTTGCCAAGCAAGAAGGCCTGTACAGTAAGTCAATCAATGGTGATGCGTTCTCTAACGAAGCGCGTGAAAAAGCTATTGAATTGATCAAACAGGACATGGGTGAAGTTGACCTGGTGGTGTACTCCCTAGCTTCACCAGTGCGCAAGTTGCCAGATACTGGGGAAGTAAAGCGCTCGAGCCTGAAGCCGATTGGTGAAACGTATCGCGCTACCGCGATTGATACGAATAAAGACGCCATCATCGAGGCAGAAGTCGAGCCTGCCACTCAGCAAGAGATCGACGATACCATCACAGTAATGGGCGGTGAGGACTGGGAGCTATGGATGAGCGCCCTGGACGACGCGGGTGTGCTGGCGAAAGGCGCGCGTAGCGTAGCGTTTAGCTATATCGGTACTGAAATTACCTGGCCGATTTACTGGCACGGTGCGTTGGGTAAAGCGAAAGAAGATCTTGATCGCGCCGCGACTGCGATTGATGCCAAGCTGAAAGAGACAGGCGGTGGTGCCAATGTTGCCGTGCTTAAGTCGGTCGTTACCCAGGCGAGTGCGGCGATTCCAGTCATGCCGCTGTATATCGCCATGGTCTACCGCATCATGAAAGAGCAGGGCCTGCATGAAGGCACTATCGATCAATTAAACCGCCTGTTTGGTGAGCGTCTCTACTCTGGTCAGCATGACGATATGGTTACTGACGACCAAGGCCGCCTACGTCTTGATGACTGGGAGCTGCGTGACGACGTACAAAAAGCCTGCCAGAACCTATGGCCGACTGTCACGACAGAGAACCTATTCGCAATTACCGACTATGCTGGATATAAGCACGAATTTTTGAAGCTGTTTGGCTTCGAGCGTGATGACGTAGATTACGACGCAGATGTGAACCCTGATGTTCACTTTGATGTCGTTACACTATAGCGCTAAGCGTGACGAGGAGGGTTAATCGCCGCGCTGTTGATCATCTAACCGGAAAGCGAGAGGTGTTGTATGGATACCAAGGAAAGCAAAACCCGGGAAGAAGAGATAGAGCACGTAATGAGTGAACGTCTGCCTGAGGACTATGAAACATCTCAGCCGCAACGGCAGCCAGAAGCGAAAAAGTCCCCTAACGGGCTACATAAGGTGCTTCCTTTAGTCATTATCGTGATGGGCATTATCGTTGCGGGCATTGTCATCCTGGGGCTTGGCAATAGCGGCGGTTAACCAAGACACATACTCCTTCTGTTGCCGGGCCTAGTGCCCGGCAATTTTGTATTTATGCCTCCTATTTTAGTTTTAAGAGCCATAGCGCTGCCTTCACTTGCGCAATTGGGTAAGATGGCTTTTTCTCTAGCTATTTATCTAAGTTGGCGGCGATTTCTATGCAGCAAAGCAACTTGTTATGTCCTCAAGTACGTTGATGTCATCCGCCAGTGAACGTCGGCGGGTGGCCTTTGTGTTGCTGCCTGGTTTTTCGCTGTTGGCCCATGCGAGCGCTATCGAGCCGCTGCAGATGGCCAATCAGCTAAGCGGGCAGATGCTTTACCACACCGTTACGTTAAGCTTAACCGATGAGCCTGTGCGCAGCGGCGCACAACTTTCCTTACTCGCTCAACATGTCTTAGGCGCTCCGCTCGGTCCGCTTGATATGCTGTTGGTATGTGCCCCTACACCACTACCCTATGCACTGCCCGCCAAGCTAAATGAGTGGCTGCGCAGTCATCAGGGCAGAGGTGTGGCTATTGGTGGCCTTGCGGGAGGCACGGAAGTGCTTGCCCGCTGCGGGCTATTAGAAGGCTACCGCGCCACATTGCCCTGGCAGCGCTTCGATGCGTTTGCACAGGCTTATCCTCAGGTCACGCTTTCTCAGCAACTGTTTGAAATTGACCGCGATCGGATAACCTGTGCCGGTGGCACTGCGGCAATGGATATGATGCTAACGCTGATTGGCAAGCATCACGACCAGCGCCTTGCCGAGCAGGTTTCAGAGCAGTTCGTTTGTGATCGCATTCGCTTAGCCGATGAACGCCAGCATGTACCACTGCGTAATCGCCTTGGCCATGCGCCACAAAGCCTGGTAGATGCCGTCACGTTGATGGAAGCTAATATTGAAGAGCCGCTTTCTACGCTAGAGCTGGCCGAGCATTTGGGTATTTCTCGACGCCAGCTAGAGCGACTGTTCAAAAAGTATCTGCAGGCAGTGCCTAGCCGCTATTACCTGGATTTGCGCCTACAAGATGCGCGTAAACAATTAAGAGAGAGCGATCGGCCGGTAGGTGATATCGCGCTGATGACCGGATTCTCTTCTGGTGCGCACTTTTCTACCGCCTATCGTAATCACTTTGGCATTACACCGCGGGAAGAACGGCTTGGATAAGCGCGGCTTTTCATAATTTACCGTCCCAATACTGAAAGCACGGCGTCTATTGCCCCCCGTATACTGAATCTATCCTTTACTCCACCGGAGGTATCGTCCCATGAGCTACACCCCAAGCCGTCAGGATTTCGATAACTACATGGCGCCAAACTACTCGCCACAACAGATTATTCCAGTGCGTGGCGAAGGCAGCCGCTTGTGGGATCAGCAGGGGCGTGAATATATCGACTTTGCTGGTGGTATTGCAGTGAACTCGCTTGGCCACTGTCACCCGGTGCTAGTGAATGCGCTTAAAGAGCAGGGCGAAAAGCTTTGGCACCTGTCTAACGTATTCACCAACGAGCCAGCACTGGCGCTTGCCAAAACACTCACTGAGCGTACTTTTGCCGATAAAGTGTTCTTGTGCTCATCCGGTGGCGAAGCTAACGAAGCCGCGCTGAAGCTAGCCCGCCGTTGGGCGGTAGACCACCATGGCGAGCAGAAAGATAAAATTATCTCGTTTTATCAGTCTTTCCATGGCCGCACTTTCTTCACCGTGAGTGTGGGTGGTCAACCCAAGTATTCTCAAGGCTTTGGCCCAGTGCCAGGCGGCATTCTGCATGCCAACTTCAATGACCTGGAAAGCGTACGCAAGCTAGTGGGCGACGATACCTGTGCCATTATGGTTGAGCCGATGCAGGGCGAAGGCGGCATTGTTCCCGCGACCCAAGAGTTCCTTCAGGGCCTGCGTGATCTGTGTGACGAACACAACGCGCTGCTGATTTTTGACGAAGTACAAACGGGCGTTGGCCGCAGCGGTGAACTTTACGCCTACAAAAATTTCGGTATCACTCCGGATATTCTCACCAGTGCCAAGTCATTGGGCGGCGGCTTCCCGATTGGTGCCACTTTAACCACGGATGCGATTGCGAAATCTCTGGCAATTGGTACCCATGGTTCTACCTATGGTGGCAATGCGTTGGCATCTGCGGTTGCTCTGGCGGCTGTGGAATTCATTGATACTCCTGAAGTACTTAACGGCGTTAAGCATCGTCACGACCTGTTCCGTGAACATTTAGAAACCATCAACCGCAAATATGGCGTATTTAAAGAAATTCGCGGTATGGGAATGCTGATGGGCGCACAAATGTCGGATGCCTTCGAAGGCCGCGCTAAAGACATTCTGCCGCTGGCTATCGAAGAGGGTGTGATGGCCCTGATTGCTGGTCCCAACGTGCTACGCATGGCGCCATCTTTAGTCATTCCGGAAGAAGATATTGCTGAGGGTATGGCGCGTTTAGAGCGTGCTATTGAGCGGCTAGTTGCCAGCGCATGAGTAGGCAAGAAGCCACACAAGAGGGGGCGTTAAGGATGCTGGTAATTCGACCGGTAACAATGGCTGATCTTCCAGCCCTGGAGCAGTTGGCTGAGCACGCGGTACCGCGGCTCACCAACCTGCCCGCCAACCGTGATCGGCTTGAGGAGCGCATCGTGCGCTCCCAGGAAGCCTTTAATAGTGAAATAGAGTTCCCTGGTAACGAGCACTACATGTTCGTACTGGCGGATGATGACCGCGAGGAAGTGCTAGGCACGGCGACTATTCGTGCCCAGGCAGGCGCAGCAGAAGCCTACTACACCTATCGCCAGGAAACGCTGATTCATGCTTCTCAACAGCTGAATGTGCGCCGGGAAGTGCAAACCTTGGCGCTTTCTCATGAAGCCTCTGATGCCACACTGCTCTGCGCGCTATCGCTTAATCCGCGCTACAAAGGCACCAGTGCAGAAAGTCTGTTACGCCGTGCGCGACTAATGTTCATTGCTCAATACCCCGAGCGTTTTTCACGCATTCTGGCGGTCGCCTTTCCGGGCTATCTGGATGGCAAAAACGAATCGCCTTTTTGGGAAAGCGTCGGTCGCCACTTTTTTGCGCGCAGCTTCCAAGAAATGAATCACATTGCTGGCGTTCGCTCGAAAAGCTTTATTGCTGAAGTGATGCCGCAATTTCCGCTTTATCTACCGCTGCTAACGCCTCAGGCACGCGCTGCCATTGGCCGAGATCATCCTGCCCATGAAGATGCACTAGCAGAAATGCTGGCAGAAGGCTTTGTGCGCTCTCGCCATGTCGATATTTTCGACGCAGGGCCGATTGTAAAAGCTGAGCGTGAGCGATTGGAAACCTTCTGTCGTGCTGCTTGGCATCCTGTCAGGGTACGCCCTGAACACGCACTGCCCGATGCAGAGCCTGCGATGATTGCCAACCAAACCTTAGGTGATTTCCGCTGTATTGTGGCGCGTTATGCGCTTTCGCCTACTGGGCAATTAATGCTTTCACCACAGCACGCTAAACGGTTAGGTGTTGAAGAGGGGCGCGCGGTGCTGGTAGCGCCGTTAAGCCTGCCAGGCGCGGTAGATGCGCTTGATGAAGGAGAAATGTAATGCGCATTCGACCCATTGCCCGAGACGATTTGGATGGGCTCCAGGCGCTTGCGCAACAGGCAGGCGTTGGCTTTACCTCACTGCCGGATAACCGTGAGTTTTTGGCTGGAAAAATTGAAGCCGCTGCCCGTGCCTTTGAAGAGCGCACACCAGCCGATGATCGACTCTATTTCTTTGTACTGGAAGATGAACAGAGCGGAGAGTTGGCGGGCTGCTGTGCTATTGAAGGCCAGGTAGGTCGTGAAGTGCCGTTTTATAATTACCGGTTAGGTACATTGGCGCACTCTTCGGTGCAGTTAGACTTGCACCGCACAATCGACACGCTATTTTTAAGTTCTGATCACACCGGCGATGCGGAAGTATGCTCGCTGTTCTTACGCCCTGAATATCGCGGCGAAGCAAATAAACACCTACGTAATGGCGCGCTGCTTTCCAAAGCTCGCTGGCTGTTTATTGCTCAGTTTCGTGACCGTTTTCCGCAAAAAGTGCTGGCGGAAATGCGTGGCGTGTTTGATGAAAATAACACCAGCCCCTTTTGGGAAAGCCTGGGTAAGCACTTTTTTCCCATGGACTTTAATGAGGCTGACCGGTTAACCGGACTAGGCCAGAAAAGCTTTATCGGTGAGCTGATGCCTAAGTTCCCGATCTACACCACCTTTATGTCGGAAGAGGCACGTGCCTGTATTGGCCAAGTGCACCGCCATACTCGACCAGCCCTTGAAATGCTTAAGAAAGAGGGACTGCGCTGGGAAGGCTATATCGATATTTTCGATGGTGGCCCCACGGTGGAAGCCTATATTGACGACGTGCGAGCGATTCGTAATTCGCAGCTCTGCCAAGTGGAAGTTTCTCAAAATGCTCCCGACGAAAGCGTCAGCCGCTGGCTGGCAGCCTCTACTGAGATGCTTAACTTCACCGCCAGTTGGATAGGCCGAGGACCCAGCGAGGAAAACACCATCGTGCTTAACCCGCAAGAAGCGGACCGCCTGGGTGTGACGACGGGTGACCACGTACGCTTATTGGAAACCTAGTTTTTCAAGAACCGTTTTTCAAAAATAGCCTTTCAAGAACAGCTTTTCGAGAACAGCTTTTCAAGAACGGTTTTAAACAGTCTTTCAGAATAAATATACATAACAAGCTCGCACAACAAGCACGCATACGGGAAGGAGATAAACATGCACGCCCAACAGCAGCAACTGATTAACGGCGCCTGGGTAACGGGCGATGCCGACACCTTCACAAAGCACGACCCGGTTTCAGGAACACTGCTTTGGCAAGGTGCTTCGGCCTCAAACGCACAGGTTGGCGCCGCTATTGATGCCGCGCGTGTGGCTTTTCCTGAATGGGCGCGCACTACGTTTGCTGAGCGCCAAGCACTTGTTGAGCGTTTTGTTGAGGTACTTACCGCCCGTCGTGAAGAGTTAGCGGTAGCGATTGCCTCTGAGACCGGCAAGCCGCTTTGGGAAGCACGCACTGAAGCTGGCGCGATGGTCGGAAAGGTGGCGTTGTCTATCAAGGCTTATCATGAGCGCACTGGTGAGCGGGAAAAAGAAGTGGGTAGTGCGAAAGCTGTACTGCGCCATCGCCCCCACGGTGTCATGGTGGTCTTTGGCCCCTACAACTTCCCCGGCCACCTGCCCAATGGCCATATGGTACCCGCGTTGCTTGCCGGTAATACCGTGGTATTTAAGCCTAGCGACCAAACCCCGTTGACCGCCGATTTAACCCTGCAGTGCTGGGTGGAAGCAGGGCTGCCTGCAGGGGTGATTAACCTAGTGCAAGGTGGTGTCGCTGTAGGCCAAGCCTTGGCAGCGCACCCCGGCATTGACGGCCTGCTGTTTACGGGCAGCGCTAAAGTGGGTGGCATGTTGCAGCAGCAGTTCGCCGGGCAGTTGGATAAAATCCTGGCGCTGGAATTGGGCGGCAACAACCCGCTGGTGGTGAAGGATGTCGACGACGAGCGTGCTGCCGTACTGACTATTCTGCAGTCGGCGTTTTTATCCGGTGGTCAGCGCTGCACCTGCGCCCGCCGCTTGATGGTGCCGCAAGGGGACGTTGGCGATCGCCTGATCGACGCGCTTTCCGACGCTATCGCCAAGCTACACGTGGCAGGGCAATTTGAAGAAGCACCGGCGGCGCCGTTCTATGGCGGCTTGGTCAGCGTGGCAGCTGCCGATGGCTTGCTTAAGGCGCAAGACGAGCTGGAAGCCCTGGGCGGTACGGTAATTAACCGGATGCAGCGCCTTAAAGAGAACACCAGCCTGTTAAGCCCGGCACTGATTGATGTCACAGGGTTGGACGTGCCCGATGAAGAGCATTTCGGCCCACTGCTGAAAATCCATCGTTACAGCGATTGGGATGAAGCGTTAGCCCTTGCCAACGATACACGCTACGGCTTGTCTGCAGGACTTATCGGTGGTGATAAAGCCGACTGGGACGACTTCCTGCTACGCATTCGTGCGGGTATCGTGAACTGGAACCGCCAAACCACTGGGGCTTCTGGCGACGCTCCCTTTGGTGGCGTAGGTGACAGCGGTAACCACCGCCCCAGCGCTTACTATGCGGCGGACTACTGCGCTTACCCAGTGGCGTCTATGGAAGCCGATAGCCTGGAAATGCCGGAAACGCTGCCGCCAGGAGTCAACCTATGAACGGCGTGGTGAATAGCAACGTGGTTAATAACAGCGTCAAAGAAGTCAACTTTGACGGCTTGGTTGGGCCCACCCACAACTACTCAGGGCTGGCCCATGGCAACGTGGCGTCGATGAGTCATGGTGGTCTGGTGTCCAACCCTAAAGAGGGCGCACTGCAAGGGCTTCTGAAAATGAAGTCACTGATGGATGCTGGTTACGCTCAGGGCGTATTGCCCCCTCAACAACGCCCTGATGTGGGTGCATTGCGGGATTTAGGCTTCAGCGGTAGCAATAGCGACGTGCTGAACCGTGCCGCCAAAGAGGCACCCCAACTGCTGAGGGCGGTCTGCTCAGCCTCCAGTATGTGGACGGCCAACGCAGGCACCGTTACCCCAAGTGTTGATGCGCCTGACCGCCGAGTGCATTTTACACCGGCTAACCTGCAGTCCAGTTTTCATCGCTACCTCGAGCCGCAAACCACCGGCCGTGTGCTGCAGGCTATTTTCCATGATGAGCAGCACTTTGCTCATCACCCGGTACTGCCAGCAACGCCTGCTTTTTCTGATGAGGGCGCGGCCAATCACAGCCGGCTATGCGGTGAACACGGCGAGCCAGGCGTTCACTTATTTGTGTATGGTCGTCAAGCATTTGGTGACGTGCGTAGCGGCGAACGTGAGCCAAAACGCTTCCCCGCTCGGCAAACCCTGGAAGCCAGTCAAGCAGTGGCCCGCCAGCACGGGCTAACGGATGCACAAACGGTGTTTGCTCAGCAGCATCCGGATGCTATCGATGCGGGTGTCTTCCACAATGATGTCATTGCCGTGGGTAATGGCCCCGTATTGCTCTATCACGAAATGGCCTTTTTGGATGAAGCGCGCACCTTAGATGAGCTGCGTAGCAAAATGTCCACACCACTGATTCCCGTGCGGGTGTCGCTAGATGCGGTGAGCATGGAAGATGCAGTAGCGTCGTACCTGTTTAACTCCCAGCTCCTTTCCAACCCGGATGGCACCATGACGCTGGTCGTGCCCAGCGAATGCCAAGAGCGCGACGCGGTTTGGCGCACGATCCAGGACTTTATTCTGGCCGGCAATAATCCGATTAGTGATGTGGTTGTTAAAGATGTTAAACAGAGCATGCGCAACGGCGGAGGCCCTGCTTGCTTGCGCCTGCGGGTTGCCCTATCCGAAGCCGAACGAGCAGCGTTGACCGGCCGCGTATTAATGAATGATGCGCTGTACGCTGATCTGACTGCTTGGGTCAACCGTCACTACCGTGATCGCCTTGCGGCAGATGATCTAGCCGACCCTAAGCTCGCTACAGAAGTGCTCACGGCGTTAGATGAGCTGACGCAATTGCTAAAAGTGGGATCAGTTTACCCGTTTCAGTTGGGGTAAGAAGTACACCCAGCAAAAACGCCAAGGCACAGCCTTGGCGTTAATCGTATATGACTGCAACGGATTGGCTTCAAATATTTGGTAGTGCGTGGTAAACCTACAGCGCACCCGCAATGTTCGCGGCTCAGGGGGAGTGGTTAGGAGGGGAGTGGTAGTATTCGCTAAGTGCTCTAACGACTAACCACCAAAACTAGAGATCGGTATTTTGAAAAAAGTATTAATGAGTGCCTGCCTCTTAGGGAAAAAGGTTCGCTATGATGGTGGGGCCCTTCCCGTGGCTGACCAGATTATTGAGCAGTGGCATTCTGAAAGGCGAATCGTTTCTGTCTGCCCTGAGGTTGAGGCGGGGATGAGTATTCCCAGACAGCCTGCAGAGATTTTTGAAGGCAATGGTCAGAGCGTAATAAATGGCGACGCCGATGTGATTGAAAAAGAGGGAGCCAATGTCACTGCCGAGTTTTTGGCGGGGGCTTCCGTTGCTCTAGATTTATGTCTTAAATTTAATATAAGCGTCGCGGTACTCGCTGAATCTAGCCCATCATGCGGAAGTTCCGCTATCTATGATGGCAGTTTTTCCGGTAAAAAAGTGCCAGGCATGGGAGTAACCGCCGCACTGCTCCGCCAGCATGGTATACGGGTGTTTAATCAGTATGAAATAGCGGAGGCCAATCAAGCGCTTCTCGCTAAACATGATGATTAAAGCGTCGAGAGCTAACCAGAGGCTCCCTAGCACTCGGTGTACCGCGTCTTATCGGCTTAATATCCTACGGTAAATGCCTGTTGAATATGTGTTGGCGTTTCTGCTTCATCAAGCATAGCCACTGCAAAATCCTCCATTGAAATACGCGATTCCCCGTTCTTATCCATGACAAGAGTGTCCGAGCCAAGGCGAAAGCTGCCTGTCCGCTTTCCAGGGACGAGCATGGCGGCAGGAGAGACGTAGGTCCATGCTGTGCGAGTTTCGGCAAGGCACCGTTGGTACTGTGCTTGGCAAGCCTTGGCAATTTCTAGTGCTGTTGCTGGTAGAAAGTCGGGGGCTGTTAACACCGTTTCCCCGCTGCGTCCGGGAATTAGCAATCGAGCGGCTCCGCCCACTAATAGCACACGTTGTTCGGCGAGAGCGCTGTTGAGAATCACATCCGTGAGTGTCACCAGCAGCGCTTCCTGCCCCTCTGGTGGGCGAACAGCGCTGATCAATAAATCCTGGCCTTCGACCGCCTGCGTTAGCTGGTGCGGGGCTGATATGTCGGCGACACAGTAGCTTGCCTCAGCAGGCAGCTTGTTACGCTGACTTTCAGTTCTTACTACACCTGTGACGTGATGTCCCCGCGCTAACGCCTCACTCATAATGCGTGTTCCGACGTCACCTGCGGCACCGAGTATCGCGATTTTCATGATCGTTATTCCTTGGTTGAGTGGATCTTGATTGAGTAGATATTCAGTTAGTACGAGAAAGCTGTTTGGCTTTGCCAATATTGAGCAAGAATACCTGCGCCAATTAAGACAATGCCTAGGAGTAGGCCCTCAGGAGCGGCTTCTCCCTGGAGGAAGATCGCAACAGGCACCCCCACGACAGCGCCGACGGAACCCAATAAGCTCAGGAATACGGGGCCACCGCTTTTCTGGAGCAGGAACAGTAGAAAGAACTGGCCTGCGAACACTAGCGCTTGGAGTGCAATCAGCATGATGGGCAAGTGGTGTTGAGTTGGAACACGCAACGAAAAGCCTGGTAAGAAGCCTATTCCTAGCAGGATTACAACGGCGGCAATCAGCATGCCGGGGGCCAGAGCACCGCTCGACACACCTGCAGGCCAGCGCAGAGTCCGGTAGATGTTGCCGATGGCTAAGAGCACTGGGCCAGCCAGGGCAATCAGAATCCAGAGGTGATTGGCATCAGGTGACGATAGCTTATTGGCGGCTAAGGTGATGGCACCCAACAGCGCAGACATAACACCAGCCGCTCGCATAAATTGAAATTTTTCTATTTTCAATAACAGCGCACCAATGTAGGTGAGCAGCGGCGGTAGCGTAATGATCAAGGCAACGAACCCAGCACCCACATGTGGGATAGCGGAGAAGAAGATCAAGTTAGAGCCAGCCACGCCAAGCAGTGCGGATACTGAGTAGTACTCAACCGAGCGCAAGCTTATAGGCGGTAAATGACCACGCAGTGCTGAGACGGCCAACAGAATTAACGCCGCCCCAGTGATTGACCAAAACAGAAATGCGAGTGCAGATAGCTGCATTTCCCCAGCAAATTTAGCCAAATTTGTTGACAGGCCGAGTAGGGCGCCACCTGACAGTAGGTAAATCAGTGGTGCAAGCCAGGCCCTTTTTGGTGAGTGTGTAGCAATTGTGTTTGATAATGCCATTAGATATGCTCTCAATTAATGTCTTGATATCAAGATATATGCGGGTTCTCTTGACGTCAAGATAAATGAGCTGAATGATAATTAGGAGCGCAGTATTTCTATGGATCATGTGGATAGAATTCTTAATCAGTGGCGACAGGAAAGGCCTGACCTTAATGTTGCACCGATGGCCACCCTTGGGCGGATTAAGCGACTGAGCTACTGCTTAACCCGTGAACTGGAAAAGACCTGGACAAAGTACGGGCTGAACGGTGCAAGCTTTGACGTTTTGGCGACCCTTCGCCGAGAAGGCCCCCCTTTTGCGTTATCGCCAGGGGGGTTAATGGCTTCCACGATGGTGACCTCTGGCACCATGACTCACCGTATCAACCTGTTGGAGAAGGCTGGTTTGATTGAGCGGGTCAAAAACCCAGAGGATGGGCGCGGTTTTTTGATCTCTCTTTCACAGCGTGGATTTGAATTGATTGATGAGGCGGTTACCGCTCATGTGGAAGCTCAGGCGCAACTGGTGAGTGGCCTCAGTGAAGAACAACTGGCGCAATTAGATGCTCTGCTGAAGCAGTTTTTAGCGGGATTGGAGCAGTAGTGATGTGTGCCATAACCGCTTACACATCGATATATGCTGCGCCCATTTGTTAAAGCGTTGAGGTGTTGGAATGAGCGAGCAGATATATCTCGAAAAGTCACTCAGCGTTGCGGTTTATCCGCCATTAAAGCGGGCGCTTGGTGTTGTGGACACTACCTTGCCTATGGTCGCCGTTGATGCAGGCTGCGGAGCAGGGCGCGATGCACTATTCATGGTAGAACACGGCTATACAGTGCATGCCTATGATAAAAGCGATGCAGCGATAGCGCGTCTGGAGGAGGTTGGAGAGCGTTATATTCATCAAACTCTATTTCCTAAAGTGTCCTGCTTTGAACAGTTTGTGTATCCCAGAACTGCGCTCATTAATGCATGCTCAAGCCTGTTTTTTTGTGATCCTGGGCTATTTGCCAGTGCTTGGCAAAACCTTACACGTTCACTACTGAAGGGCGGTGTATTCTGTGGCCATTTCATGGGGCCTGATGACAGCTGGGCAAAAATGGGGCGAGGAGATTTATCGATACACACCTATTCTGACATCCAAGCGCTTTTTAAGGATGCGTTTAGAGTCATCGATATTATCGAGCATAATACGCAGGGTAAGACACTGCTTGGTAAGCCCAAGCAGTGGCATATTTACGCCGTTGTTGCTCAAAAGGTTTAGTGACCAACATCGATAGAGTTTGAATGACTGCTTCTGAGCAGCATGGCAACAATTAAGTGATTTCTACAGCTGTGCCAGCCACTACGATTCCTCCTTGCGCAGGTACTTCGACCTGCAGCAGGCTTAAGCGTCCCATTGTTTCCCCTTGTCTTATAAGAAACTTCCCAGGCGCATCAATCAACTTGGCATCTCGCAGATACCCACCTAGTGCTGCAGCTGCAGCGCCGGTGGCAGGGTCTTCCACGACGCCGCCTATTGGGAAAGGATTCCGAGAGTGAAACAGACCGTTGTGCTCTCGAAAGACTAGCTGCAGCGTGGTCAACTCTTCTCGTAACATTAAAGCCTTCAGTTTTTCAAAATCGTAATCAAGTTGGCTTAATCGAGACTGTGAGTTGACCGCCAAAATAAGGTGCCACACGCCACCGTAGGCGAGAGCTGGGGGGATCGCTAGATCCAGCTCATCAGATGACCATTGCAGTAGCGCTAACACATCATCGACCAACGCTGTTGAGGCAGGTTTATGCGAGGGGGCTACCGAGGTTAGTGCTGCTTGAATCTGGCCATCGACCGAGCGAACCTCCACAGGTACTCGGCCAACGGCAGTATCCAGTTGGTAGGTGCCGGTACCACTTAAGCGCCCTAGCATAACGGCACTAGCAATCGTGGCATGACCACAAAAGTTGATCTCTGTCAGTGGGCTATAGTAACGAATGGTTCTAATGTTTCCGCTAGCTGGGGCGATAAACGCGGTTTCCGAGTAACCGACCTCTGCGGCTATGCTTTGCATCGTCTTAGTATCCGGCAACTCATCGCCAATCCAAACGCCGGCAGGGTTGCCTTTGCTAGGGTCGGTTGAAAACGCTGTTAGGTGGTATAGAGATTTACTCATGATGTTCTGCTCCGGAAGGAATTATGTTAGAGAGAACATCATTGTGACCTTAAAAAAAATAATGGAAACTGCATTATTGTCATCCATAGGGTTACTAAATTTTAGCCATGAGCGGAATCCCTTTTCCACCTTTAAACGCGCTTCGAGCCTTTGAAGCCGCCGCACGGTTAGGTAGCTTTGCTTCTGCTGCTCAGGAGCTGAACCTGACTCCAGCAGCCGTCAGCCATCGTATTAAAGAGCTAGAAGGTAGGCTCGATATTGCGTTATTTGTACGCCTACCACGTGGCGTACTTTTGACGGAGTCTGGTCGCCGCTACTATGGGCGTTTATCTAATGTTTTTACCCAAATCGAACAAGCAACTAAAGAACTGAGGCAGCAAGGGGTGGACGGTCCGCTGACGCTATCTGCCCCTCACTCTTTTATTCACTATTGGCTGATTCCACGGCTAGGTAATTTAAAAGCTCTTTACCCTGGGCTGGAGCTAACGTTACGTGGTGAAAGTGAGTTATTGAGTTTCCGCGATAATCAAGCTGATATCGGAATCCGTTTTGGCACAGGAGATTACCCAAACCTTCATGCTGAACACCTGATGGGCGATGCCGTGACGATACTTGCCCCTTCAACCCTAATTAGCAGCCTCCAGGATACTCGTCCTGAGAGTCTGTTACGTTCGCAGCTTTTATTGGAAGACAGTAGTGTTCACCCAACAGAGCCCTGGAATACTTGGCAGCCTTGGTTGCGTGAAGTAGGCGTTGAGTTACCTTCATCGCTACAGAAATTACAGTTCTCTGATAGCAGTCTAGCCTTAACCGCCTGCGCTGGTGGTCTTGGCCTTTGTATTGGTCGACACTCCATTGCCAGCCAGCTTCTTTTTGATCGGAAAATCCATGCGATTATGCCTTGGCGTAGCCACGAGTTCGCTTACTATCTAGTGTCACATCCGGCTGAAATTGAAAATCCACGTGTCATGGCATTTAAACACTGGTTAATTGAAGAATTTAAAAATTTTCAAATACCTTCCGCGCATGGATCAGCTTCCGAGTTGGTGAAATCGCAATAGTGAGCGCTATTATCGCTGTGCGGAGCTAGAGTCCTTGGTTGCGAATCCCCTCTGCTATTGCTTCCATAAACGTGCGTACTCTGGCTACACGGCGTAAGTCTGGGTGGGTGAGCAGCCATAGTGGAGTGGTCAGTGCTTCTATGGGGGCGCTTAGCCTGAGGAGGGCTTCATCGGCATCACCGAGATAGCAGGGGAGTACTGCAATCCCCGCCCCGTGGCGGACTGCTGATTGCATACCGAGCATGCTGTCTAGCTTGTAGGCGGCGCTTTTATCCATCATCCACTTTTCAAGTGCTGTATCGCCTAGATGAACATCCGGGCCTATCCAGGTTTCTTTTTGTAGTGACACTGGGTCTAGCGGCAGAGGGGGGTTTAGAAGGAGAGGAGCGTTTTGCCAAAGCGCCTTTTGTCCATAAATCGCCAGGTTGATATCGCTTACTCTGCGGCCTACGAGGGTTTCCGGTGGCTTACGGGTAGGGCGGATAGCGATATCGGCCTCACGCCGCGATAAACTTTGAAGCTGGTTGGAGATAACCACTTCCAGCGTGATATCTGGGTAGTGCTGGCGAAAATTTGCCAGTAGCGGTGAGAGTAGCCCTGCGAAAAGTGTGTCAGTGGTGGTAATTCGCAAGCTGCCGGTGAGGGTCAAATCCTGCCCAATAATGCGGCGCTCGGCGCCGTTGACTTCGCTCTGCACGCGTTTGGCTGAAGCGGTCAAATCATCCCCCGCCAAGGTCGGTGTATACCCTGTGCGGCTGCGCTCGAAAAGAGTCACCCCCAACCGCCGCTCCATATCACTTAAACGCCTAAAGACGGTGGCATGACTGATACGTAGCGCTCGGCTGGCGCCGGATAGCGATCCTGTTTCGGCAATCGCTAGCACAATTTGTAGGTCGTCCCATCTTATTTGCTGTTCATTCATGCAAACCTATCTCTTATTTTTAGCCAATTTTTGATCTTATGTGAACAGGTTAGTCTGTCATCAAACCAATCAACAGGGGAGATGCAGTATGAATGTATTGGTTGTCTTGGCTCATCCTGAACGCCAGTCGTTTAATGGCGGCTTAGTGGATATCGCGGTAAAACAGCTAGTAGATGCTGGGCACTGCGTCGAAGTGGATGATCTCTATGCCGAGCGGTTTGATCCAGTGGAGCGTACTGAGCTCTATCCGCACAAAGCAGTGGATGAGAACTATTTTTACCCTCTTAACGAGCAACGTGCTCACTACGAACAAAACACCTTGGCGCAGGATGTTCAGAGGGAACTGGCACGGCTGGAGTGGGCAGATTTGGTGATCTTCCAATTTCCTTTATGGTGGCACGCCCAGCCCGCCATTCTGAAAGGTTGGTTTGATCGTGTGCTGGTATATGGCGGACGCTATACGGTAGTTGTCAAGAAATCTGTCGCCTCTGAGGTCTTTTAGGCC